>JANPBI010000140.1:0-6349 GCA_031430315.1 Rhodobacterales bacterium
CTTGCACGTCAGCCTGGAGGCCGAAGACAAGGCCATCCTCAAAGGCGTCGACCTGAATATCGGAGCAGGGCAGGTCCATGCCATCATGGGTCCGAACGGGTCGGGCAAGTCCACCCTGTCTTATGTGCTGGCTGGGCGCGACGGTTATACCGTGACCCAAGGGTCCGCAGCCCTGCAGGGACAAGAGCTGTTGGACATGGAGCCCGAGGATCGCGCCGCTGCGGGCCTGTTCCTGGCATTCCAGTACCCGGTCGAAATCCCGGGCGTTGGCAACATGACCTTTCTGCGCACTGCCGTGAACGCCCAACGAAAATCGCGCGGCGAGGCAGAGCTAAGCGCTGGCGAGTTTCTGAAGATCGTACGAGAAAAAGCCAAGAGCCTGAAGATCGACGCCGACATGCTGAAACGTCCGGTAAATGTCGGATTTTCGGGTGGCGAGAAAAAGCGCAACGAAATCTTGCAGATGGCCATGCTGGAACCCAAGATGTGCATCCTGGACGAGACCGACAGCGGACTGGATGTCGATGCCATGAAGCTTGTGGCCGAAGGCGTGAACGCGCTGCGCGGCGCGGGTCGGTCGTTTCTGGTCATCACGCATTACCAGCGGCTGCTGGACCATATTCAACCCGACGTCGTGCATATCATGGCAGGCGGGCGGATCATCCGCACTGGCGGACCGGAACTGGCGCTGGAGGTCGAGGCGAACGGCTATGGCGACCTGATCGCGGAGAACGTGTGATGCTGGCGACCGCACGTCTGGATGCGTTGACGGCGCGGATCGGCGGTCTGGATCTGCCGCGCGGTGGCTGGCTGGGCGCGGCCCGGGCCGATGCTGTGTCACGTCTGCAGGCACAGGGTCTGCCGTCAAAGCGCGACGAATATTGGCGCTATACTGATCCATTCAGCCTGAACGAACCTGCTGCTCAAACCGCTGCAGTTTTTGATCCCCGCGACGAAAGCCCGGCATTCGACGGAATTGATCGGCTGAACGTGGTCTTTGTCGACGGCGTGTTTGACGCCGCGGCCTCGGATGACTTGCGTGGATCGGGCATAGAGATCGACAGGCTGGCGCTAGTGGGCACCACCGACATCCACTGGGCACGCGACGTCTATGGCGTGCTTGAGGCGCGGGGCCAGACGCCGGTCGCACGTCCCTTTGCGGCCCTCAACACCGCCTTTGCAACCGACGGCGTGCTGATCCGCGTCACCGGACAGGCAACACGTCCTGTTGCGCTGGTCTATCATCACAAGAACAGCCGATCCGACGCGGTCCTGCACCATTGCATCAAGCTGGAGGCGGGGGCGTCCCTGACCCTTCTTGAATCCGGTCCGGCTGCGGCCCGCTTCAACAAGGTGATGGAGGTGGAGGTCGGGTCGGGCGCCGCGTTCCACCATGTCCGCATGCAGGGGCGCGATCACGAACGCCGGGCCGTGACACATCTTTTTGCGCGTCTGGCGGCAAAGGCCTTGTTCAAGTCCTTTAGCATGACTGCAAATGGCGTCCTGACGCGAAACGAGGTCGTGCTTGAACTTGCTGGCGAAGAGTCGGCGGCGCATGTCGCGGGTGCCGCGATGGGTGATGGTGTTTTTCACCACGACGACACCGTTTTCGTGACCCATGCCGCCCCCCGCTGCGAAAGTCGGCAGGTTTTCAAGAAGGTGCTTAAGAACGGTGCCATCGGGGTCTTTCAAGGCAAGATCCTCGTCAAGCAAGTGGCGCAAAAAACCGATGGTTATCAGATCAGTCAAAGTCTGCTGCTGGACGACAACAGTCAGTTCCTGTGCAAGCCGGAACTGGAAATCTATGCCGACGACGTGAAATGCAGCCATGGGTCCACTTCTGGCGCGATCGACGAGACGGCGCTTTTCTACCTGCAGTCGCGAGGCGTGCCGAAACGGGCAGCGCAGTCCCTGTTGGTCCTGGCCTTTCTGGCCGAGGCCATTGACGAAATTGCCGATGCGCAGATCGCCGACGATATCCGTGCACGCCTGGAGGGCTGGCTTGCACGCCACGCGCTTTGAATGGCCATCACATCTGACATTGCCGCTACCTGGCGCGCCCCAAGGGCGAAGATCCGGCAAATGCTTGGCGCAGGTGTCGACGAGGGCCGGGCAATTGCCATCCTGATGGGCGCGCTGGCCTTGATCTTTGTCGCACAAACCCCTCGGCTGGCACGCGAGGCGCATCTTGACCCCGTTGTCCCGCTGGATGCGCGCATGGGGGTCACGTTGTTTGCGCTGGTCTTCATGGCACCCCTGTTGTTTTACGGTGTTGCTGCAATCAGCCATCTGGCGGCGCGGGCCATCGGGGGCAAGGGCAGTTGGTATGGTGCGCGCCTTGCGCTGTTCTGGTCCTTGCTGTGCACTGTGCCCTTGATGTTGCTGCAAGGGCTGGTCGCCGGAGTGATCGGGCAGGGACCGGCTGCAACGATGGTCGGACTGGGGGTCGCCCTGGCCTTTGTCTGGATATGGATCAACATGCTGATCGAAGTGGAAAGATAGTGGATTTCTCGTTGGCGTCGCTGATCGATCTGACCCGTCTGACCTTGCGCGATCCGCGAAGGGGCGCGCGTGGCCTGATCGGATTGCATTTGCCGATGTCGGTCCGTTGGACCCTGTTCGTGCTGATCGTCGTACTTTCGGCCATTTCTGCACACCTGACCCTGGGAATGATGTCGCAGGCTGAGCGCGCCGCGATCCCGGCCCAAATGCCCGGACCCTTTGGTCTTGCCGTGGTCCAGGGTGCGATCATGTTCATGGGGGCATTCTTTGCGTTCCAGCTGGGGCGCGCATTAGGCGGCACGGGAAACTTTGCCGATGCCCTGCTACTGGTCGTCTGGCTGCAGACCATCTTGCTGGCGTTGCAGGTGCTGCAGCTGCTTGTTCATGCCATGACGCCGGTGCTGGGCGAAGGCGGAGCCGCTTTTCTGGGCGAAATCATAGGGGTTGTCGGGCTGGGCCTGACATTCTGGTTGTTAACTGCCTTCATAGCCGAATTGCATCGGTTTGCGTCGATGGGGCGCGTATTTCTGGGCGTCATCGCGACGATCCTTGCCATCGGAGTTGTCTTGTCCGTCCTGATCGCGTCGATACTGCAAGCAGGAATGATCGCAAGTGTATGACGTTGCCGCCATCCGCGCTGACTTTCCGATCCTGTCCCGGCAAGTCAATGGCAAGCCGCTGGTCTATCTGGACAACGGGGCATCGGCGCAAAAGCCGCGCGTGGTCATTGACGCGGTGACACAAGCCTATTCGATGGAATATGCTAATGTTCATCGTGGCTTGCACTACCTTTCTAACCTTGCGACCGACAAATACGAGGCCGCAAGAGGCATCATAGCGCGGTTCTTGAACGCGCCATCCCAGGATCATATCGTCTTTACCACCGGCACAACCGAGGCGATCAACCTTGTGTCCTATGCGTGGGCGGCGCCCCGCTTCCAGCCGGGCGACGAGATCGTGCTGTCGATCATGGAACACCATGCCAATATCGTGCCCTGGCATTTCCTGCGCGAACGCCAGGGTGTGGTGCTGAAATGGGTCGATATCGATGCCAACGGCGATCTTGACCCGCAAGCGGTAATCGACGCCATCGGTCCGCGCACCAAGCTTGTGGCCGTCACGCATATGTCCAATGTTCTGGGGACGGTCGTCGATATTGCAGCGATTTCGGCAGGGGCGGGTGTATGGGGCGTACCGGTGCTGGTCGATGGCAGTCAGGCCGCCGTTCACATGACCGTCGACGTCCAGGCGTTGGGCTGCGATTTCTACGCCATCACCGGACATAAGCTATATGGACCAAGCGGTTCCGGCGCGATCTTCATAAAACCGGAACGCATGGCCGAGATGCGCCCGTTTCTTGGCGGCGGCGACATGATCCGCGACGTCGCACGCGACGGCGTGACCTGGAACGACCCGCCGATGAAGTTCGAGGCGGGCACCCCGGGCATCGTGCAGCAGACCGGCCTTGGTGTGGCGCTGGAGTACCTGATAGGGATCGGCATGGACCGGATCGCCGCACATGAACGCGGGTTGCGCGATTATGCCGTCGACCGGCTGAACAGGCTGAATTGGTTGCGGGTGCAGGGTCGCTCCAAAACCAAGGGGGCGATCTTTTCCTTTACGCTGGACGGCGCGGCCCACGCACATGACATCTCCACCGTGTTGGACAAGCGCGGCATCGCGGTCAGGGCAGGGACCCACTGCGCGATGCCACTGATGACCCATTTGGGCGTCGGGGCAACCTGCCGCGCCTCGTTCGGCATGTACAACACGACGGCCGAAGTCGACACCCTGATCTCTGGCTTGGAACTGTGCCGCGATCTTTTTGGGTAGTGGCTAGAACCTGAAGGTCAGTGCCAGTGTGCCGCCGGTATCCGTCTGTCCTTCGCGGTTGCCGAAATTGTCGGAATGGGCCACCGAGAGCTTCATCTCCAGCCCTTCGGACAGGGCGGCCTGATAGCTGACTTCCAAATCAAGTTGACGGCTATCGGGAGCCAGGTCGATCGCCACTGGTGCAAACCCGGCTGCGGCGGCTTCGCGGTAGACCGGCAGGTCAAGCGTGGTTTCCCCGGAGGCCACGGCCACCGGCATTGCGACGCCGATTGTCAGGCGGTCCCCCTTTGCAAGAACATTGCTGCGCCCAAGGGTCAGTGCAGCACTGTCGAAACGCGCGGCCCCCGACGTTCCCAAGGCCGTCGCCCCGCCCAGGTCGCTGATCCCGACCTCACCCGACAGCGCCAGAAAGGCGTTCGCGCCAAAGTCCTGCGTAAGTCCCAGAGAGACCGAGGCCATATTGGCACCGTCACCATTCAGGCTCATCACTTGGCCATTGTCGCGGGCCAGCTTCAGGCCAAGTTCCAGACGCGTGGACCCTTCGGTCAAGGCACGCGTCAGGTTGACCCCGGCACTGTCCCCGCCCGGTTGCGGCAAAAGAACCGATGCTGTCGACAGGCCGTCCGGCGCTGACAACGACACCGTGTTGCCGCCAAAATCCGCAAAGGGGTCGGACAGGGCTGTTTCTGTCGCACGACGCCGTTGTGCCAGATCGGTCGACAGGTCACGCGACAAGAGGGCGGTAGCGCGCGATCCGGGCCACGCGCTGGTGGTCAGCGCACCGGCGGGCATCACAAACCCTGCACTTAGCGCATCACGTACACGCACATCGGTTCCGGCAAGCGCCAGTTCCACCGCATCGCCAAAACCCGTACCGGTGCGCAGGACGGGCGCATTGGTGGCAACCACGCCACCGTCCGACAAGGACATGGCCGTGCCACCAATCGGCTTCAGCGCAGCCTCGATATCCAGAAATCCGTGGCCGTAGGTAAAGGAATAGCCCTTGCTGAACCCATCTGCGAGTTCGACATAGGCATCCTTGGAAAAGAACCCGTCATCAGCAGAGGCCAAGAGCCGGACACGCAATTCATGGGGGCTGAGGCCAGGAAAGGCCTGTTCCAGCAGGGCCAACCCACCAGAGATTTGCGGCGCAGCAAACGAAGAGCCGGTGACAAGGGTAAAGCTGCCGGGCAATTGAAGGCTCAGGTCGGGAATTTGCCACCCGCCATCGGCGATCAGGCACCAGCGCGCGGCCTCATAACAGGCTGACGACAGCAACTGAACCGAACTGACATTCTCGCCCGAGAATGTGGGCACTCCGTTCACGGCGGCAATCCAGCCTGCCTCCAGCGAAGGGCGCATATAGGGCAGACCGTCCAGAAGGGTCGAATTGCGCAGCGTGTCATCATTCGAGGCCGCAAAGACCACAACGCCGTAAGCCGCATAGGCATCAAGTGCGGCCAGGTAGTCCCGGCTGCCAAAGGACACGTCGAAAGCCGCGTCAAAATCCTCCTGGTTGAGGCCAAGACTCGGATAGCCCCACGAATTGTTCCAGGCAACAGCCCTTTGGGCCAGAGCAGCCTGTCCCACCGCAGCAAGCTTTTCATCAGTTTCGTAGGAACCAAAAATCAGGTCAGCGCCAGGCGCCGTACCAATGAAATACCCCGATGATCCCAAAGCAACGGCCGAAACAATCGTGCCATGCGCAGTCGCGGGATCGTTGCTTGGAAACAGATTTTGCCAGTTATTGACGATGTCGATGACTTTGCCCGCAAATTCGGGATAGCTTGTTGATGTGATGAACTGGCCATCCGAAACGGCAATCTTGGACCCGCTGCCAGTCAATCCCGCTGCATGGGCAAAAGCCGCGCCAGAGGTCTTGAGGGGATAGCTTTCCAAGCCAGTGATATTCTGGCCTGAATCGAGCATGATGTCCCAACCATCTGTCCATTGGCCGAAATAACGGGCATCATTGGACAGAAGGTCCGCTGTCTGCATCACAACACTTTGCAGC
>JANPBI010000141.1:0-4268 GCA_031430315.1 Rhodobacterales bacterium
GACCCAGCCGAGGCACGCCATGAGCGCCTATTCCATCACCGAACCCTCCGCGCGCTCAAAATGGGTCGCTGGCATTCTCGTCACCCTTTACATGGTGATCACGCTCTTGCCGCTCGCCTGGATCATCTCCACCGGCTTCAAGACCGGCCCCGACAGCATCAGCTATCCGCCAAAAGTGATCTTTTCGCCCTCGATCGAGGGTTACGTGAACCTCTTCACGGACCGCACAAGGGCGACGCCAGAACAGCTGGCCGCCATGCCGCCACCCGAGAACTTTGCCGAAGAAATCGTGCGTCGCCGCAACGAGGTCATCACAGGACCATCGCGGTTCGGCGAACGCTTCCTGAATTCGGTCATCATCGGGTTCGGCTCTACCGCGCTGTCCATCATCCTCGGCACGATGGCGGCCTATGCCTTTTCGCGCTTCAAGATCCCGCTCAAGGATGACCTTTTGTTCTTCATCCTTTCGACCCGGATGATGCCCCCCATTGCCGTCGCGATTCCGATCTTTCTGATGTATCGTCAGCTGGGCCTCAGTGACACGCATCTGGGGATGATCCTGCTGTATACCGGGGTCAACATCAGCCTCGCGGTCTGGCTGATCCACGGGTTCATGGACGAAATCCCACGTGAATATGAAGAGGCGGCGCTGATCGACGGCTACACGCGGTTCCAGGCGTTCCGCAAAGTTGTGCTGCCGCAGGCCGCCACCGGCATCGCCAGCACCGCAATCTTCTGCTTGATCTTTGCCTGGAACGAATATGCCTTCGCCGTTCTGCTGACGTCCGGCACCGCCCAGACCGCGCCCCCCTTTATCCCGACCATCATCGGGGTCGGAGGCCAGGACTGGCCCGCCGTCGCCGCCGGGGCGACCCTGTTCCTGCTGCCGGTGATGATCTTCACCATCCTTTTGCGCAAACACCTGTTGCGCGGGATCACTTTTGGTGCGGTGCGCAAATGACCAACACGCTTCCCCCCCAGGTTGCAACCTTCCTGGCGCTCACCGGCCAGACAATCCCGCTCATGCAGGCTCCCATTGGCTCAGCAGACACGGTGACGCTGGCGACAGCCGTATCAAGGGCAGGCGGCCTTGGCGGGGTTGCATTGACATGGTCGGACGCAGCCGAGGCCGAGGCCACCGTCCGATTGATGCAAGCCGCGGGAATAGGGCGGCGGTTCTACGGCAACTTTGTCCTGCACTTTCCTTGCGAAGGTTTCGAGGCCGCCCTGGATGCAGGCCTTCCCATCGTGACGTTGTCTTTCGGCATCGACGCGAAAAGGGTGTCTCGCGCGCACCAGTCTGGGGCAATCGTCGGCATCCAGATCGGTAGCCAGATGGGCGCGCGCCGCGCCCTTGATGCCGGCGCGGACTTTCTGATCGCCCAATTCGTCGAGGCAGGCGGGCATGTTCAAAGCACGACACTTGCCACCGACCTCCTGCCTGCCGTTCTGGCCGAGGCCGGCGCGGTGCCGGTGATGGCCGCTGGCGGCATTTCGACGGGCGAAGGTGCGGCCGACGTCATCGCCAAAGGGGCGGCGGGTGCGGTCATGGGCACCCGTTTTCTGGCCACATTTGAGTCCGCATCGCACGATGCCTACAAGGCCGCCCTGGTTGCGGCCCAGACTGGCGATACCGTTCTCACCAACTGTTTCGACATCGGCTGGCCTTTTGCCATGCACCGGGTCTTGCGCAACGATACCCTCAATACGTGGGAGGCTGCGGGCTGCCCGCAACCGCCAAACCGGCCAGGCGAGGGCGATGTCGTGTTTCGGCGCGGCCACGAGGAATTCCCGCGCTACAGCGACACCCCGCCGATGTCGGGTGCAACGGGCGACCTGACCTCTGCCGTCCTCTATGCGGGAACGGGGGTGGGCGAGATCGTCAGCGTCGAACCAGCGGCGGATATGGTGTTCCGCCTGGATTCCCAGATCCGTGCGGCGCTGGCCCGTTGCCCGAACACCAAAGGAGCATCTGCATGACCGCGTTTTTCACCGGCCTCCTCCGTCTCCGCCGTGGCCCATGGGAAATGCTTGCAAGCATCCTGATCGGTCTTGGCGTGGTGATGTTGATGCAACCCTTCGCGCTGTGGATGTTTACCTACAGCTTTGTCGTCACCCTCGTCGGCACCGTGATGTTCATCGTCACAAGCCACTTTCCGGAATAGATTATGGCCGAGATTGTTATCCGAAACCTGCGCAAGGAATTTGGCGCATTCACCGCGGTGAAGGGGTCAAGCTTCACCATCAAGGACGGTGAGTTCTTCATGTTGCTTGGCCCTTCCGGCTGCGGCAAGACCACGACCCTTCGCATGATCGCAGGGTTGGAACTGCCCACGAGTGGAGAGATCCTGATCGACGGCGAAGACGTCAGCCAGCGCCCCGCATCGCAGCGCGACATCGCGATGGTGTTCCAGATGTTCGCCCTCTATCCGCATATGAACGTACGCAAAAATATCAGCTACCCGCTGGTCAGCCAAGGCATCGCAAAAGCAGAGGTGCAGGCCAAGGTGGCAGAAGTTGCCCGCATTCTGGGCATCACCGACATCCTCGACAAACCCGTGGGTGGCCTGTCCGGCGGGGATCGCCAGCGCGTCGCCCTGGGCCGTGCCATCGTGCGCAATCCCAAGGCTTTCATGATGGACGAACCCCTGGGCGCACTGGATGCCGAGTTTCGCGAACACATGTCTGAAGAACTGCGCGCGCTGCATGACCGGATGGGGGCCACAACGGTCTACGTGACCCATGACCAGCTTGAGGCAATGCAGATGGGCGACAAGATTGTCGTGATGAATCATGGCGTTGTTGAACAGTTTGGCACGCCCCAGGACATCTACGACCACCCTGCAACAATGTTCGTGGCGGACTTCATCGGGTCACCTTCGATGAACTTCCTGCGCTTTGATGGATCTTTCAGCCGGGGCGATCGGTCGGTCAAACTCGGCGATACGATTGTTGCGACGCCCGAACTGCAAGACGAGGCCAGCCCCCGCCCCCTTGCCCTCGGCGTGCGGCCCGAACACGTCATCCTTTCGGATGCCGCCCCTTACCTTGGGAAAATCCTTGCCACGGAATACCTTGGCACGACCCAGATCGTGACCCTTGCGACCGCCAACGGCACCATCAAGGCCCGTGCGCCTGCCTCCCATCCGGCGAGTGTTGGCGACACGGTCGGTCTTGATTTCCGGGCCAACACTCTGGCGCTGTTTGATGTCGAAACCGGCCGCGCCTTTGCCACCGCCGCCAATGCGGGGGTGCATCATGGCTGAGGTCATCCTGTCCAATCTGACGAAATCTTTCAACGCCACCAAGGCGGTACAAGATATGACCCTGACCATCCCCGATGGGTCCTTCGTTGTCCTTCTTGGCCCTACGGGTGCCGGCAAGACCACGACCTTGCGGTTGATCGCGGGCCTGGAAAAACCTGATAGCGGTGACATCCGCATCGCCGGCTCCTCCGTCGCCTTGGAAACCCCCGCCCAGCGGGATGTGGCCATGGTGTTCCAGCAATACTCGCTCTACCCCCACCTGACCGTCCGCGACAACCTCGCCTTTCCGCTGCGATCCCCCATGATCCGCATGCCCGAACCTGAAATTGCCAAGCAGGTCCAAAAGGTTGCCGAGGTCCTGCGCATTCCACACAAGCTGGACAACAAGGCCACCAACCTGTCGGGCGGCGAGATGCAGCGGGTGTCCATCGGCCGGGCGCTGGTCCGCAATCCGCGCATCTACCTGATGGACGAACCCCTCTCCTCTCTCGACGCCAAGCTTCGGGCCGAACTCAGGATCGAGTTGAAACGCATCCATGCCGAGCTTGGCGCCACCTTCCTTTACGTCACCCACGACCAGATCGAGGCGATGACCATGGCGACGCATGTGGGCGTCCTTGACCGGGGGCGCCTTGTCCAGTTCGGCACCCCGCGCGAGATCTACGAAGACCCGGTCAGCACCTATGTGGCCAGCCGTCTGGGCCAGCCCCGCATGACCCTTTTGCCCGCCGATGCCTTTGGCCAACCCCGCTCTGGGGCCACACAAATCGGCCTCCGCCCCGAAAATATCCGGCAAGGCTCCGGCCAGCGTGCCACCGTGCGCCGCGTCGAACGGCTTGGCGACCAGACCCGGCTGCACCTTGACATGGGTCCCCACCAGATCCTTACCCTTGCCGATGCCCATACCCCTTTGGGTCCCGACGATGTCATTGAAATCCATCCCGAAAACCCGCTCTGGTTCGATGCCAGCGGCGACCGCATACGCTAAGGAGACCCCGATGA
>JANPBI010000142.1:0-4879 GCA_031430315.1 Rhodobacterales bacterium
CGGTACTGGCCCTGGGCGCGGCTCTGCCGGTTGCAGCGCAGGACAAGCCCCTGCGCATCGTCATCGGATCGGGCGTGATCGAGCCCCTGCCGCTGGCGATCCCCGATTTCGTGGACGAAGGCGGCGCGGGCGAATTGGCTCGCGAAATCAGTCGGGTCATCGCCTTGGACCTGACCGGGACCGGTCTTTTCCGCGAGATCCCTTCTGATGCCTTTATCAGTTCGGTTTCCAGCTTTGACGCCCCGGTGGCCTATCCGGATTGGAAAGCGATCAACGCGCAGGGGCTGGTGGTCGGTGCGGTCAGCGTCGCGGGTGACCGGGTCACGGTGAAGTTCCGCATCTTTGACATCTTTTCGGGCGAACAACTGGGCGAGGGGCTGCAGTTTGCGGGATCGACGGGCGGCTGGCGGCGGATGGCGCATAAAGTGGCGGATGCAGCCTATTCCCGGATTACCGGTGAGGGCGGCTATTTCGACACCCGCGTGGTCTTTGTCAGCGAAAGCGGCCCGAAGGCGCAGCGTGACAAACGGCTGGCGGTGATGGATTATGACGGCGCGAACGTGCAGTACCTGACCGACAGCGGATCGCTTGTGCTCGCCCCGCGCTTTTCACCCACAGGCGACCAGATCCTGTTCACCTCGTACCAGTCAGGATTTCCGGGGATCTACCTGATGGACGCGGCCTCGTTGTCCACGCGATCCCTTGGCGAGCAACCGGGGACAATGACCTTTGCGCCGCGGTTTGCCCCGAACGGCCAGACGGTCGTCTTCAGTCTGGAACAGGGTGGCAACAGCGACATCTACACGGTCGACGTCGGGTCGGGACAACTGAGCCAGCTGACCAATGCGCCGTCGATTGAAACAGCGCCCAGCTATTCGCCGGATGGCAGCCAGATCGTGTTCGAGAGCGACCGGTCCGGCAACCAGCAGCTTTACGTGATGGGGGCGGGCGGTGGCGAGGCGCAGCGGATCTCGGGCGGGCAGGGCCGCTACGGCACCCCGGTCTGGAGCCCGCGCGGAGACCTGATCGCGTTTACCAAACAGAACGAAGGCCGGTTCCACATCGGTGTCATGCGCACCGACGGGTCCGAAGAACGTTTGCTGACGACCTCGTTTCTGGACGAAGGCCCGACTTGGGCGCCAAATGGCCGCGTGATCATGTTCACACGCGAAAGCCCGGGTGCGGATGGGTCGGCGTCGTTGTGGTCAGTGGACATAACCGGGCGCAACATCCGTCAGGTCCCGACCGATGGCCCCGCCTCCGACCCGGCCTGGTCGCCGCTTTTGCCTTAAAAGCAGGCGTAGGGTGGATTCCCCCGGCCAAGGAAAGCTGATACATTGCTGACATCGAGCAAAAAAACAAAAGGGACATATCTGGTATGACACTCTTGCCCAAAGCACTTCTGATCGTCGCCGCACTGGGGCTGGCGGCTTGCAACAACCCTGACCGCTATGGCGCTGGCGGTGCCGGAGGCGCAGGTGCAAACGGCGCCGGGACCGGCATCGACGCCACAGGGCTGGGTGATCCGAACAATCCGGCCTCCATCGCCTATTTCAACCAGACGGTGGGCGACAAGGTGCTGTTTGCGGTTGACCAGTCGAACCTGAGCGACTCAGCTCGCGGCATCCTGGCTGGACAGGCGCAATGGCTGCAGTCCAACCCGTCCTATGCGATCATCATCGAGGGCCATGCTGATGAGCAGGGCACCCGCGAATACAACATTGCACTGGGCGCACGTCGCGCGAATGCAGTGCAGAACTACTTGATCGCGCAAGGCATCCCGGCCAGCCGCATGCGCACGATTTCCTATGGTAAGGAACGTCCCATCGAGGTCTGTTCGGTCGAGGAATGCTACGCCAAGAACCGCCGCGCCGTGACGGTCCTGTCGGCAGGCGCAGGGGTCTGATCCAGATGCGCTGGCTTGTCCTTTGCGCGGTGTTAATGTCCGGTCCGGCCTTTGCGCAGGACCGGGCGCAAACCCTGGCCGATATCCGCGGTGAGCTGACCGCGCTGATGGCCGAGTTCAACGCGCTGAAGGCCGAGCTTGTCGCGTCAGGTGCCGCCCAGTCCGGGGCAGCAGGCGGCGATGCCCTGCAACGGCTGGATGCCATCGAGGCGGAACTGACGCGCCTGACATCGAAAACCGAAGCGGTGGAAATCCGCCTGAACAAGGTCGCGACCGACGGCACCAACCGTGTCGGGGACCTGGAATTCCGGGTCTGCGAGCTGACCGAAGGCTGCGATCCTGCAACGCTGGGCACCACCACTCCCTTGGGTGGCACCGATGCCACGGCGACCCCGCCTGTCGACGGGACCGCACCGCCTGCAACAGGCGGCATCGAAATGGCCGTAGGGGAAAAGGAAGATTTTGACCGAGCCAAGGCGGTGCTCGATACCGGTGACTTTCGCGGTGCTGAAGCGCTCTTTGCGACCTATGCCCAAACCTACCCGGGCGGCGCCCTGACCGCCGAGGCGCATTTCCAGCGCGGCGAGGCGCTGACGCAGCTGCAAGAGACGTCGAATGCAGCGCGGGCCTATCTGGATGCGTTCAACGCGGCCCCGGATGGGACGCGGGCGGGCGACGCGCTGCTCCGGCTGGGCGAGGCGCTGGGGGCTTTGGGCCAGACGCCGGAGGCTTGTGTGACGCTGGGTGAGGTGGGGGTGCGGTTCCCCGGCAGCTTGCCTGCAACGCAGGCGCAAGTCGCGATGCAGGGGCTGGGGTGCCAGTAGGGGACGGACCACCCCACCCCGTCGATGCCGCCCTGCTGCAAGTTGCTTTCGCTGCGTTTGCCTGGACTAAGCTAGAAAAAGTCGGGGTAGCTGTCTCCGGCGGCGGCGACTCTCTGGCCCTACTTTGTTTGATGGTGGAGGCCGCACCCGCTAGGGGCTGGACCGTACATGCCGTGACTATCGACCACGGGCTTCGAAAGGAAAGCGCCGACGAAGCTCGCTATGTTGGTGGTGTTTGTTCTGCTCTTGGCGTTTCGCACGACGTGATCGTTTGGAATGATAATGGTTCAGCCAAGGGTAATCTCTCCGAACGGGCCCGCCGTGCCCGCTACAGCCTTATCGCAGACTGGGCGTTAGGTCGTGGCGTTGGGCATATCGTCGTCGGCCATACCGCAGATGATCAGGCAGAAACCTTCCTAATGGGTCTTTCGCGGAAGGCTGGCGTTGATGGCCTTTCAGGAATGCGCGCAGCTTGGAATGAGCGGGGCGTTGTTTTCGTTCGCCCGTTGCTTGACGTTTCGCGCGCCGATCTGCGGTCTTACCTGACCCGGAGAAAGGTCGAGTGGGTTGACGACCCAACCAACGAAAACGACCACTACCTTCGGGTCAGGGCACGCAAAGCACTGATCGCCTTGCAACCTTTGGGGATTTCCGTCGAACATCTGGCTGCAGTAATCGAGCATCTGGATTCCGCAAGGTCCGCTCTTTCTAGTGCCACTGCGGCTGTGGCCGCAAAGGTTACGCAAGAAAGATCAGGCGCGCTGCACGTTGATCTCGCAGCATTTCAGAACTTGCAGTTCGAACTGCAGCGACGTTTGCTGAATGGCGTCGTTCGATGGATGAGCGGCGAGTACTACGCTCCCAGGGCAGAAGCGATCGAACAACTTCAAGGTGCCATCCTTCGCGGTCAAGCCAGCACCTTGGGGGGATGTCGAATGCGTGTGACCGCGACGGAGCTAGGGTTCTCCCGCGAACCCCGCGCCGTCGCCACACTCGTCGCTCCTACCGACCAGCCCTGGGACACCCGCTGGACCCTCACCGGCCCCCATGCCGCCGGCCTCGAAATCCGCGCCCTTGGCGCCGAAGGCCTGCGGCAGGCAAAGGACTGGCGCGCGACCGGGCTTTCTCGTGACACCCTGATCGTCACGCCCGGCATCTGGCGGAATGAGACACTTGTGGCCGCCCCTTGCGCGGGTTTTGGCGCAGGCTGGACTGCGACGGTTTCGCCGCCCTTTGTCTCATTTCTGTTATCGCATTGAACGCCGCGCCAATCTGTCTATCTTAGGTACCAAGCCTGTGCCCGGATAGGGCGCGCGGATCATACGGGAGTTTCTTACTTGGGCAACGCGCGAAATATCGCATTCTGGGTCGTTTTGTTTGTGTTGGTTGTGGCGCTTTTCCAGCTGTTCAGCGGCGGCCAGACCACGACAACCTCGCGGCCTATCGCCTATTCCGAATTCATCGCCAGGGTCGATCAGGGACTGGTCTCCAGCGTCGTTCTGGACGGCGAGCGGGTCGTGGTGACGGCCAAAGACGGCAGCAAGTTCGTGACAATCCGCCCCGAGGGCGAGGAATTGACCGATCATCTGATTGCTAAGGGCGTAGAAGTGCGCGCCGAAAGCCAGGAAGAGTCCGGCATCATGTCCTTTGCCCAGATCTGGCTGCCGTTTCTGGTGCTGATCGGGATCTGGATCTTCTTCATGAACCGGATGCAGGGCGGCGGGCGCGGCGGCGCGATGGGCTTTGGCAAGTCGCGCGCGAAACTGCTGACCGAAAAGCAGGGGCGCGTGACGTTTGACGATGTTGCGGGCATCGACGAGGCCAAGGAAGAACTTGAGGAAATCGTCGAATTCCTGCGCAACCCGCAGAAGTTCAGCCGCCTCGGTGGCAAGATCCCCAAAGGTGCGCTGCTGGTCGGCCCGCCCGGTACCGGTAAGACACTGCTGGCCCGCGCCATTGCGGGCGAGGCAGGGGTGCCGTTCTTCACCATCAGCGGCTCGGACTTCGTCACCGCGGTGGAGGGGGGGCAGGTCGCCCAGGCCACCATCGACGGCGAGGAGGTGCGCTACCGCGGCGCCGACGGGCGCGACTACACCGTCGTCCTGCCGCCCGACGCGGAGGTCACGAGCCTTCTCATCGACGCGGGCGT
>JANPBI010000143.1:0-21171 GCA_031430315.1 Rhodobacterales bacterium
ATCGGCGGGTGGCCACAATATGCGCTGGCATCGATACCGGCGCGCCGACATGCAAAACCTTGCACCAGGCAGGCAAGGCCGACAAGTCACTATGTCTGACATAGCCTACGACCCGAATCTCATAGGGCCAGCCAGGCCCGACCGACTGGACTTCCGTCGATAAAAGGTCGCGTTCATCCCGTGCCAACAGCATCTGCGGCAAGGCAAGAACTTGGTGGATTGCATCACGCAACTCTGCAGGGCCGCCTTGGGCTGGTACCAAGCGGAAAAAGACCGGCCAGGTCCAGATCAACCCGCCAGAAAGCGGCTGCAGATGGGCTGCCTCCCAGGCGACATAGCCGCCAAAGTCCGCGCTCTCAGGGCTGGGTTCCCAAAGATTTGTCGCTTCTGAAAGGGATGTCATCCTGTTCCCCCAAACTCGGCGGACGCCACCCTATGTCGCGCCCGATATTCGGGGAGATTGCCACAAGCTTTTGAATAGCGCGCGCCCGGAAAGCAGAGCTGCGTCCGATTTCACGATGAATTAACGCGTCAAACCGTCCGGCTCGGACGCATGATCACAAAGCGATCACGGCTGCCTGCCATTGTTGGTTAGATAAGTCGTTCTCGGAGAGGTGTCGCAATGAACAAAGTCAACGATCTGATCAACAGCATGTCCGATCACGCCCTTGCTTGTCCCCAGGTTGAACCACAATCGGACCTGTTTGCCCGTTGGGGCGTCTTGCAGCCTCCTGCTGCAGCCAGACTTGCGGGGGGGCTTGATCATCGGGCGCGGGTCGTTCTGGGTCGCCATGATCGCCAGACCAGCATGTTGGATCGGGCGGGTCGGCAAATGGCTGGGATCAACTTTGCTTCGCTGGATTACCTGGGCCTGTCCAACAGCGATGCCATTTGCACGGCTCTGGCCAAGTTGGCCCAACGGCTGACCTTGTCGTCTGGCGGCACAGCGGGCATGACGGGCCTGTCGCCGCAGTTGCTGGCGCTGGAACGGCGGGTGGCAGACGCGTTAGGCATGACGGATGCCACTGTGTTCGGCTCGGGATCACAGGCCGGGCAAGCGGCAATGGCCTCGTTGCTGGGTCCCGGCGATCACGCGATCATCGACATGAACGCACATCCCGCCCTCAAGGCCGGTGCCCGATCAGCCGGTGCGCAGATCCACACGTTTCCGCATGCCTCATTGGACGGGGTCGAACGGCGGTTGAGAAGGTTGCGTCTTGCTAGCCCGAAGGCAGGCCTGATTGTTGCGACCTCGGCGCTATTTCCGACGACGGCAACGATTCCCGATCTGGTTGGGTTGGTCGAGCTTTGCGCGGCCTATCGTGCTCTGCTGTTGGTCGATGTGGCCCACGACTTTGGTGCCATGGGGCCGCGCGGATTGGGTGTGCTGGAACTTGTAGGTCTGCTGGGTCGCGTTGACGTCGTGGTTGGCAGCTTTGCCAAGACCTTTGGCTGCAATGGTGGCTTTGTGGCGTCGCGAAATACGCCGTTTCAACTCGGTCTTCGGCTGGGCGCAGCAGGGCAGGCGCAAAGCACATCGCTGTCACCCCTGCAGTCGGCCGTCATCCTTGCGGCTTTCGATGTCATCCAATCTACGGAGGGAGAACGCCGCCGCGCCCGGCTAAAGGCCAATGCGCTGCGTTTGCGCAACCGGCTGGTCGTCGAAGGATTCCATGTCCTTGGTCAACCTGCGCCGCTGGTGCCCGTCATGTTGCAAGGCACGCTTTTTGCCCGCGCCATGACCGCCGAGGCGGCGCGCCAAGGGGTGCTGATCAACCTGATGGAGGCCCCGCATGTTCCCGGACACGCACCGCGCTGGCGGCTGCAACTGATGTCAGAGCATACCATGGCCGATATTGACCGGCTGGCAGGCGTTGCTGTCCGTGCCCGCGCGCTGCTGGGGACGCGACAGTATGGCACTGCCCCAGTGATGATGCCGTCCGGGTATGCCGAACACTAAGCGCGGCGAAGGCTGGTCGTGACATAGTTGCAAGACAAGTCGCGGGCAGACAGACTCCACGTCCATGCGACGGGGTTGAACACCATTCCCTTTCGGTCAACCGGGTCCAGTCCGGCCTGTCGCAGCAGGGCGTAAAGTTCGTCCGGCGTAACGAACTTTTGCCAGTCATGTGTCCCCTTGGGCAACCAGCGCATCACCCATTCCGCACCGATGATCGCCATGACGAAGCTTTTTGCGTTGCGGTTCAGGGTCGAACACACCATCAGCCCGCCGGGTTTCAGCAAGGCATGGCAGGCGGACAGGTAGGATATCGGGCTGGCCACATGTTCTACGACTTCCATGTTAAGGACGGCGTCGAACTGCTCGCCCGCTGCTGCCAGCGCCTCGGCAGTGGTGTAGCGGTAATCGATCTGCAGGCCAGACTGTTCGGCATGCAGTCGTGCCACGGGAATGTTGCGCGGCGCTGCATCGGCACCGATCACAGTCGCCCCAAGTCGCGCCATGGGCTCTGACAGCAGCCCGCCGCCGCAACCGATATCGAGGATGCGCAACTCATTGAACGGTAAAGGTTTTGTAAGATCGCGGTCAAATTCAGCCGCGATCTGCGACGTGATGTAATCCAGCCGGCACGGGTTCAGCATGTGCAACGGCTTGAACTTGCCATTCGGATCCCACCATTCGGTGGCCATCGCCTCGAACTTCGCAACCTCGCTTGCGTCGATGGTCGATTGGTCGGCGTGCTGCATCTGTGTCCCCGTCAATGCCCTTCGACAGGGCCCGTCATTGCAGTATATAGATCAGTCATGGATCATCGTTCAGGTCAAAAGCGCGCAGTTGAATATCTTTACCCGCCGGTCGACCCTTTCGATCAGCGCCTGCTGGATATGGGCGACGGGCATCGCGTCTACGTCGAACAGTGCGGAAATCCCGACGGCATTCCTGTCCTGGTCCTGCATGGCGGTCCGGGCGGCGGCTGCAGTCCGGCGATGCGGCGTTATTTCGATTCGACAGTGTTCCGGGTGGTCTTGTTCGACCAACGCGGGTGCGGCCGTTCCCGGCCCCATGCCAGTGTAGTCCAGAATACCACCTGGCACCTGATCGAGGACATCGAGACAATCCGGACCACGCTGGGTATCGACCGGTTCATCCTGTTTGGAGGCAGCTGGGGGGCCACCCTTGCCCTGATCTACGCCATCACACATCCTGCCAGTGTGCGACACATGGTTCTGCGCGGTGTCTTCCTGATGCAGAAGTCTGAGCTGGATTGGTTCTATGGCGGCGGCGCAGGGGCGTTTTTCCCCGAGCTTTGGGAACGATTTGTCGCAGCGATTCCTAAGGACGAACGCAAGAACCTGATCGCGGCCTACAATCGCAGGCTCTTTTCGGGCAACCTGATGGAAGAAACCCGGCTAGGCCGCATCTGGGCCAACTGGGAAAATGCCCTGGCGTCGATCCACTACGATGGCCCTTTGGGCGAGAGCCCCGCCGAATACGCGCGCGCCTTTGCACGACTTGAGAACCATTTTTTCCACAACGGAGGGTTCTTGCAATGTGACGGCTGGATCCTGCGCGAACGCCACCGCATCGAACACTTGCCCGCCACCGTCGTACAAGGCCGGTTCGACATGATCTGCCCCCCGCAGTCCGCTTGGAAACTGGCGCATGGGTGGCCCAGATGCGACCTGCGCATGGTGCCGCTGGCCGGACATGCCCTGTCGGAACCCGGCATCAGCGAAGCGTTGGTGCGGATCATGGATGGGCTGCGGGCCGCCTGACATCTCTGACCGCCCTTGCATCCGGCGCGCGTCTGACCTATGTGACGTTCACCAGAAGACTTGGCGTCCAAACCCAAGGCTACCGACCGAAAGACGCGGGCCTGTTGGCCCGTTTTTTATTTTGCGAAAGCGCCATGTCAGACCTGATTGCCAAAACCGCCATCGACCGCCGCCTGGCAGATATAGTGATCCCCGTGCTTGCGGCGTTGGGGTTCGAGCTGGTGCGCATCCGGCTGATGGGCGGACGCACGCGAATCTTGCAGATCATGGCCGACAGGCCGGATGGCGGAATCGAGGTCGACGATTGCGGCGACATCTCGACGGCGGTCTCTGCGGTGCTGGATGTCGAAGACCCGATCGAGGAAAATTACGTGCTGGAGGTGTCCAGCCCCGGCATCGACCGCCCGCTGACCCGCCTCAAGGATTTTGACACCTGGTCCGGCTGGGAGGCGCGGATCGAGACGACCGAACTGATCGACGGTCGCCGGAGGTTCAAGGGCACATTGGCGGGCACCGAAGGCGACGAAGTGCTGGTCACCCTGACCGAAGGTGAGGCCGAAGTGACCATCGGGCTGAAATTCGACTGGCTCAGCGATGCCAAGTTGATCCTGACCGATGAGCTGATCGCCGAGATGCTGCGCCAGAAAAAGGCCAGCGGCGTCTTTGACGAAACCAAATTCGACGAAATCCAGGAATCCGAAGGTGGCCCGGAGTCGGAAGACGACGACGAGCCCGCCGCCGTGACCAAACACTAGGGAGAGACAGATGGCGATTACCTCAGCCAACCAGCTGGAGCTTTTGCAGACCGCCGAGGCGGTGGCCCGCGAAAAGATGATCGAACCGGAACTGGTGATCCAGGCGATGGAGGACAGCCTCGCCCGTGCTGCCAAGTCCCGATACGGCGCTGACATGGACATCCGCGTCAAGATCGACCGCAAGACCGGCCGCGCCAGCTTTGCCCGCATCCGCACCGTTGTCGAGGATGATCTGGTCGAAAACCATCACGCTCAGTTGACGGTCAAGCAGGCCAAGGATTTCCTGCCCGATCCCCAACTTGGGGACGAGATCGTGGACGAGGTTCCGCCCGTCGATCTGGGCCGGATTGCCGCGCAATCGGCCAAGCAGGTCATCCTGCAAAAAGTCCGCGAGGCCGAACGCGACCGCCAGTATGAGGAATTCAAGGACCGCAAGGGTACGATCATCAACGGTCAGGTCAAGCGCGAGGAATACGGCAACGTCATCGTCGACGTGGGCCGGGGCGAAGGCATCCTGCGGCGCAACGAAAAGATCGGCCGCGAAGCTTACCGGATTGGTGACCGCGTGCGTTGCTATATCAAGGACGTGCGCCGCGAGGCCCGCGGCCCGCAGGTGTTCCTGTCGCGGACAGACCCGCAGTTCATGGCCGAGCTTTTCAAGATGGAAGTCCCGGAAATCTACGACGGCATCATAGAGATCAAGGCCGTGGCCCGCGATCCGGGCAGCCGCGCCAAGATCGCGGTGATCAGCTATGACAACTCTATCGACCCGGTCGGTGCTTGCGTCGGTATGCGCGGTTCGCGCGTTCAGGCCGTGGTGAACGAGCTGCAGGGCGAAAAGATCGACATTATTCCGTGGAACCAGGATCAGGCGACATTCCTTGTGAATGCGCTGCAGCCGGCTGAGGTCTCCAAGGTCGTGATCGACGAAGAAGGCGGCAAGATCGAAGTCGTAGTGCCCGATGAGCAGCTGTCGCTCGCCATTGGTCGCCGTGGCCAGAACGTGCGTCTGGCCAGCCAGCTGACTGGTCTGGATATCGACATCATGACGGAAACGGATGAAAGCGCCCGTCGCCAGGCCGAGTTTGCCGAACGCACCAAGCTCTTCATGGACACGCTGGATGTGGACGAGATGATGGCGCAACTGCTGGTCGCCGAAGGCTTCACCAACCTTGAGGAAGTGGCTTATGTCGATGTGGACGAACTTCTGTCCATCGATGGCTTCGACGAAGGCACTGCGACCGAACTTCAGGCCCGCGCCCGTGATTACCTGGAGGCCGCGAATGTCAAGGCGATGGAAAATGCCCGCGCCTTGGGGGTCGAGGACAGCCTGGTGAACTTTGAAGGCCTGACGCCCCAGATGCTCGAAGCACTTGCGATGGACGGCATCAAGACGCTCGAAGACTTTGCCACCTGCGCCGACTGGGAACTTGCAGGCGGATGGACCACCGAAAACGGGCAGCGCAAAAAGGACGAAGGCGTGCTGGAGAAGTTCGAGATGAGCTTGGAAGAGGCGCAGCATCTGGTGATGACCGCGCGTGTCATGCTGGGCTGGGTCGATCCGACTGAACTGGAAAAGGCCCCCGCAACCGAGGAGGCCGAGGCCTGATCGCAGGCCTCGGGAAAACGCGTTTGACACGCGGCGGCCGGGAACAGGACCAGGACGAGCCGGAACGCAAGTGTATCGTTTCGGGGGAAAGTCAGCCCAAGGCAGGGTTGGTGCGCTTTTGCTTGGGCCCGGACAATGTGCTGGTGCCGGATGTCTTGGGCAAATTGCCGGGCCGCGGGATCTATGTTGCGGCGGACCGTGCCGCGATCACCAAAGCGGCAAGCAAGGGCCTTTTTGCCCGCGCCGCCCGCCAGCCGGTCAACGTCCCACCGGATCTTGCGGATCTGGTCGAGGCACTTCTCGCCCGGCGTGTCGTGGATCTGGTGTCGATGGCCCGCAAGGCCAGCGGTGCTGTCATGGGGTTTGAAAAGGTCAAGGACTGGCTGGTCAAGGGCCGCGCCAAAATCCTGATCCAGTCGTCGGACGGGTCGGAACGCGGCAAGGAAAAGCTGCATCCGCCCGGCGGGCCAGAGACGTTGATTGCCGTTTTGTCGGCCCAGGAATTGGGTTTGGCATTCGGACGGGAACGTGCGATACACGCCGCGCTTGGCGCTGGTGGACTCACAACCCGTGTTGTAGAGGAAGCGGCAAGGCTCGCAGGACTGCGCGGGCAAAGTGGCGGAACATCCGCCGTGAAGGATACGAAAGACGCATGAACGATACTGACGGCAAGAAACCCCTCGGCCTGGGTGGCGCTCCGCGTTCTGGACAGGTGAAGCAGAGCTTTAGCCATGGCCGGACCCATGCTGTGCTGGTCGAGACCAAGCGCAAGCGCGTCATCGTGCCAGCCAAGCCGGGCGCGCCGGGCACTGCTGTGGCAGGGTCCACGTCGCATCTGGGCGATCCGTCCAAGCGTCCTGCAGGCATCTCCGATGCCGAGATGGAACGGCGACTGTCTGCGCTCAAGGCCGCCAAGGCCCGCGAGGCCGACGACGCCATCAAACGCGCCGAGGACGACAAGGCCCGCGAAGAAGACCGCGCACGCCGTCGCGAAGAAAACGAGATCAAAGAACGCGAGGAAAAGGCCCGCCTGAACGCCCGGCGTCAAAAGGCCGAAGACGACGCCCGCGCCTTGCGCGAAGAGACCGAAGCAAAAGAACAAGCTGCCATAGCGCGCAAGGCCGATGTGCTGGGAACGCGTCCGCGGTCTGCCGCGTCGCCTGCTCCCACGGCTGGCGAAAAGACGGCGGCACCTTCTGCCGCGACACCTGTTGTCGGTGACGATGCCCGTGGCCCGGCGTCGGCCAAGCCCGGCCTTAGCCCGCGCAAGACCGACCGCGAACGCGACGACCGCACCGCCGACGGCAATCGTGGTGCCAAGCGCACGACCGAGGATGCGCGCCGCGCCGGCAAACTGACTCTGAATGATGCGCTTGCCGGTGAGGGCGGGCGTCAGCGCAGCCTTGCCGCGATGAAGCGCAAGCAGGAAAAGGCACGCGCCAAGGCGCTCGGCTTAGGCCAAAAGGCCGAAAAGCAGGTGCGCGACGTGCAGCTGCCTGAAACCATTGTGATCAGCGAACTTGCCAACCGCATGGCCGAACGTGCCGGTGATGTGGTGAAGTCGCTGATGAAGATGGGCATGATGGTCACGCTCAATGAGGCCATCGACGCCGATACCGCTGAACTGGTGATCGAAGAGTTTGGTCACAAGGCGGTGCGCGTGTCGGATGCCGACGTCGAACAGGTCATCGACACGGTTGTGGACGCTGACGAGAATCTTGTGTCGCGTCCGCCCATTGTCACCATCATGGGCCATGTGGACCACGGCAAGACCAGCCTTCTGGACGCGATCCGTCACGCCTCAGTTGTGTCGGGCGAGGCAGGCGGCATTACTCAGCATATCGGTGCCTATCAGGTGACGACCGATACCGGTGCGGTGATCAGCTTCCTCGACACCCCTGGACACGCTGCCTTTACCTCCATGCGCTCGCGTGGGGCGCAGGTCACGGACATCGTGATTCTGGTGGTTGCGGCAGATGATGCCGTGATGCCCCAGACAATCGAGGCGATTGCCCATGCTAAGGCTGCCAAGGTGCCGATGATCGTCGCGATCAACAAGATCGACAAGCACGACGCCAACCCGCAAAAGGTCCGCACGGACCTGTTGCAGCACGAGGTGGTAGTCGAGGCGATGTCGGGCGACGTCCAGGATGTCGAAGTCTCGGCCAAGACCGGTCTGGGACTCGACAAACTGCTGGAGGCTATCGCGCTGCAGGCCGAAATCCTCGAACTGCGTGCCAACCCGAAACGGGCGGCATCTGGTGCGGTGATCGAGGCCAAGCTGGACGTGGGTCGGGGTCCGGTTGCCACCGTCCTAGTGCAAAACGGCACATTGAAGAAAGGCGACATCTTTGTCGTCGGCGAACAGTGGGGCAAAGTCCGAGCGCTGATCAACGACAAGGGCGAAACCGTCGCCGAAGCCGGCCCGTCGGTTCCCGTCGAAGTGCTGGGTCTGTCCGGCACGCCGTCCGCTGGTGATACGCTGAACGTCGTGGATACCGAAGCACAAGCGCGCGAAATCGCCACTTACCGCGAGAAGGCGGCCAAGGACAAACGCGCCGCTGCGGGTGCCGCGACCACGCTGGAACAGCTGATGGCCAAGGCGAAGGCCGACCAATCGGTTGCTGAACTGCCCGTGGTGGTCAAAGCCGACGTTCAAGGCTCGGCCGAAGCTATCGTGCAGGCCTTGGAAAAGGTCGGCAACGACGAGGTGCGCGTGCGCGTCCTGCATTACGGTGTAGGTGCGATCACCGACAGTGATGTGGGCCTGGCCGAAGCCAGCGGCGCGCCAGTGATCGGATTCAACGTCCGCGCCAACGCGTCGGCGCGCAATTCGGCCAGCCAAAAAGGGGTCGAGATCCGCTACTACTCGATCATTTACGATTTGGTCGATGACATCAAAGCGGCGGCCTCTGGCCTGCTCAAAGCCGAGATCCGCGAAACCTTTATCGGTTACGCGACGATCAAAGAGGTGTTCAAGGTCACGGGCATCGGCCAAGTCGCAGGTTGTCTGGTCACCGAAGGCGTGGCCCGCCGGTCCGCCGGCGTGCGTTTGCTGCGGGACAACGTGGTCATCCACGAAGGCACGCTGAAAACGCTGAAACGCTTCAAGGACGAGGTCAAGGAAGTGGTTTCCGGCCAGGAATGCGGCATGGCGTTCGAACGGTATGACGACATTCGCCAAGGCGACGTCATCGAGATTTTCGAGCGCGAAGAGGTCAAACGGACGCTGGCCTGACACCATCCCGCCAGAAATACAAAAAGCCGGATGAAAGCATCCGGCTTTTTGTATTCTTGAACCTGGTTACGGCCTGTCGAATCAGGCGGACTTGACCGGGTTGACCGGCTGACCAACCAGCGTCTTCCCATCGACGCGGATCATGATCTTTCCGTCGGACATCTGACCCACAAGCAACCCCTGAACTGACACACAGCTTCCTATTGATATTGTTCGAAGCATAGCCATCCCCATCCATGCCGTTATGTTACAAGGTTAGCGCAATTTCGTAACAATCAAACCATAATTTTGCCTTATTTCGGTGCGCTCAGCAAAAACATGCATTTACAACCAATCACGCAGTACGGGAATCAGCGGTAAATCGGCTGGCGGCATGGGATAATCGCGCATCTTGGCGGGTTTGACCCAAGCCAGCGCCTGGCCTTCGCGACCCAGCACGATCCCCTCCCACCTGCGGCAGGCAAAAAGCGGCATCAGCAGGTGAAATGATTCGTATGCATGGCTGGCAAAGGTCAGGGGTGCCAGGCAGCTTTTCCAGGTTTCGATCCCCAGTTCTTCGTGCAGTTCGCGGATCAACGCGGCCTCGGGCGTCTCGCCCTGTTCGACTTTGCCGCCGGGAAACTCCCACAGGCCGGCCATAGACTTTCCTTCGGGGCGCTGCGCGAGAAGCACTCGACCGTCGCCGTCAATCAACGCGACCGCGGCGACAAGGACAATCGTCAAGACCGATAGTCCGTGTTGATCTCGATGTACCGGGCGGTCAGATCGCAGGTCCAGACGGTGCGCTTGGACTTGCCCAGACCAAGATCGACGCCGATCACCAGCTCATCCCTTTGCATATAGGCCGCCCCGTCCTCTTCGCGGTATGCAGGCGCGCGCCAGCCGTTCTGCGCCACAAGGATATCGCCGAACTTTATCTTCAGCTTGTCCCGATCCGCCGCAGCCCCCGATTTGCCGATGGCCGCGACAATGCGGCCCCAGTTGGGGTCCTGTCCGGCCACCGCTGTCTTGACCAGTGGCGAATTCGCTATGCTCATTGCGACCCGATGCGCGTCGTCGGGCGATTGGGCACCGGTCACGCGTACTTCGACGAACTTGGTCGCGCCTTCGCCGTCGCGCACCACCTGATGCGCCAGCTGCATCATGATTCCGCGCAAGGCGGCCTCAAAAGTCTTTGCCACCTCTCCCTTGACCGGGGCTGCTGCACTTTGCCCGGTAGCACATAGCAGCAGCGCATCAGAGGTTGAGGTATCGCTGTCCACGGTAATGGCGTTGAACGTGTCACCGACATTCCGGTCCAGCATCTTTTGCAAAACGGCCGCAGGAATCCGGGCGTCCGTAAAGATGTAGACCAGCATCGTCGCCATATCCGGCGCGATCATGCCCGATCCCTTGGCGATTCCGGCGATCTGGATAGCCCCGCCGTCGCCTTGCACGGTGGCCGACGCGCCTTTCGGAAAGGTATCCGTTGTCATGATGGCCTCGGCGGCCCAAGCGATCCCTTTCTCGGCCAGATGGGCGACCAGCTCGGGTATTTTCGCAGTGATCCGGTCATGCGGCAGCGGTTCACCAATCACGCCGGTTGACGATGAAAACACCCTGCTGACAGGTAGGCCAAGCGCCTTGGCCACAGATCCCGTGACTGCCGCAACAGCCCGGTCCCCAACTTTTCCCGTAAAGGCGTTGGAGTTGCCCGAATTGACAATGATTGCCGCCCCGGCCCCCTTGGGCACCGCCAGCGCCAGCTTGGCCTGACAGTCGCGGATGCAGCCTGCGCGCGTGGTGGACCGTGTGAAGACACCCGCCATCGTCGTTCCAGGGACCAGGCAGACCAGCATCACATCGCGGCGGTTGGCATATCGCACCCCGGCCTGGACGGCGGCAAAGGCTGCCCCCTTGATCACCGGCAGGGCTGGAAACCCATCCTTGGGTGCGAGCGGCGATACGGGCTTTACTGTCTTGGCCATCACGATCCCTCCGTTCATTTTGCGAGCAGGTCATCCTTGCGCATCAGCGCGGGGTCCATCGTATCGCCGGGGCGCTCGATCTTGGCCGCGTCGGTCAGGGTTTTCAAATGCGCGGCAATTGCGGCCTGCTCGACTTCTGCGGCCAGTTCATCGCGCATTTCATCCAGCGTAGGTTGCGCGGCAATACGGGTCTCTTTCAACATGATCAGGTGCCAGCCGAACTCGGTCTTGATCGGGCCAGCAACCTCTCCGGCCTTCATCTTCAGCACCGCCTCTTCAAAGGGTTTGACCATCATGCCGGCACTGAACCAACCCAGATCGCCCCCATTCACGGCCGATCCGGTATCACTGGAGTTTTCCGCAGCGATCTTGGCAAAATCCGCACCGCCATCAAGTTGCGATTTCAGCAGCTTGGCCTCTTCTTCGGTGGCAACCAGGACATGCGCGGCATTGTATTCCGTCTTGGCCGCGGCATCCTTGAACCGGGCATCATACGCCGCCTTCAACGCCTCTTCGGTCACGGCGCCCGTTACCACCTTGCTCAGCGCGACGCTGGACAGATAGTTGCGGCGGTCGTTTTCGATCTTCAGAAGGTCTTGCTTGCGGAACTTGCCATCAAAGGATTGCTCGACTGCGACTTGCTGGACCAGTTGATCCAAAAGACCCTTGTACAACACGTCATCAGGCAGGGACTGGTATTGTTCAGGCAGGCTTTGCCGCAGCACGATCAGATTGCCCAGCGTAATATTGACGCCGTTCACGCTGGCCAAAACCGTATCCACCGTTGGCTCTTGGGCCCAAGCAGGACCGCCAAGGCCAATAATCAGGGCGCAAACCGATAAAGACCCAGCCTTAAATTGCATTCTCACACGCTCCTGATCGGTCCGCGATGTCGCGCGGCGTTGACTAAGGCCCAGCTAACCCCTAAATCGCGTCAGTCGCATGAGCCGAGGCGCATCGGCCTTCATTGTCCTTCTAGGGAAGGCGGCGGGGTCGGGCAAGACCATGGTCCACACGATATGTTCAGAAACAATCATGCGGGGAAAGCATGTTGGGTTTTGGGGCCTTGGCCCGAAAGATGTTCGGCTCTGCCAATGATCGCAAGGTCAAGGCGGTGCGTCCGCTGGTCGCAAAAATCAACGCGCTGGAGCCGGAATATGCCGCGCTCAGCGACGAAGGGCTGATCGCCAAGACGGCGGAATTCAAGCGGCGCGTGCAGGAAAATGACGAAAGCCTAGATGATATCCTGCCCGAAGCTTTTGCCAACTGCCGTGAAGGCGCACGCCGCGCCCTTGGCCTGCGCGCCTTCGATGTGCAGCTGAAGGGCGGAATTTTCCTGCATCAGGGCAACATCGCCGAGATGAAGACCGGCGAGGGCAAGACCCTTGTCGCGACCTTTCCGGCCTATCTGAACGCGCTGTCCGGCCTTGGCGTGCACATCGTGACGGTCAACGATTATCTGGCCAAGCGCGACGCTGAATGGATGGGCAAGGTATTTGCCGCTTTGGGCATGACTACAGGGGTGGTTGTGCCGTTTCAGGGCGAGGCCGACAAGAAGGCCGCCTATGCCGCCGACATCACCTATGCGACCAACAACGAATTGGGCTTTGACTACCTGCGCGACAACATGAAGAACGCGATCAGCGACATGGCGCAGCGCGGGCACAACTATGCCATCGTGGACGAAGTTGACAGCATCCTGATCGACGAGGCGCGCACCCCGCTGATCATTTCCGGCCCCAGTCAAGACCGCAGTGACCTATACATCAAGGTTGATGCCCTGATCCCGAAACTGACGGACGAGCATTTCAAGCTGGATGAAAAGACCCGCAACGTCACCTATACGGACGAGGGCAACGAACTGGTCGAAAACCTGCTGCGCGAGGCAGGCATCCTGGTGGCAGAGCAGAACCTCTACGATCCGGAATCGACGACTTTGGTCCATCACGTGACCCAGGCTCTGCGCGCCCACAAGCTGTACCATAAGGACCAGCACTACATTGTCCGCGACGGCGAAGTCATGCTGATCGACGAATTCACGGGCCGCATGATGCGCGGACGCCGTCTGTCCGACGGTCTGCACCAGGCCATCGAGGCCAAGGAGCATACCGAAATCCAGCCCGAGAACGTCACGCTGGCCAGCGTCACGTTCCAGAACTACTTCCGACTTTATGACAAGCTAGCGGGCATGACCGGCACCGCATCGACCGAAGCCGAAGAATTCGGCCAGATCTATGGTCTGGGCGTCGTCGAGGTTCCGACCAACCGGCCCGTTGCCCGCGAAGACGAACACGATCAGGTCTATCGGACAGCCCGCGAGAAATACGACGGCATTCTGAAATCGATCAAAGAGGCGACAGCAAAGGGCCAGCCGATTCTCGTTGGCACGACATCGATCGAAAAATCAGAGTTTCTGTCGGAACTTTTGAAGAAAGAGGGCATTACCCACAATGTCCTGAACGCACGGCAGCACGAACAAGAAGCTCAGATTGTCGCCGATGCCGGAAAGCTGGGGGCGGTGACGATTGCCACCAACATGGCCGGCCGCGGCACCGACATCCAGCTGGGCGGCAACGTCGAAATGAAAGTCCTGGAGGCGCTGGCCGCTGATCCACACCTGCACCCCGACGAAGTGCGCGCCAAGATCGAAGCGGAACATGCCGATGAAAAGGCTGCGGTGATTGCCGCCGGTGGATTGTTCGTCCTGGCGACAGAACGCCACGAATCCCGCCGCATCGATAATCAGCTGCGCGGCCGGTCCGGTCGCCAGGGTGATCCTGGCAAGTCGTCCTTTTTCCTTAGCCTCGAAGATGACCTGATGCGCATCTTTGGCTCTGAACGACTTGATTCGGTTTTGTCCAAACTTGGGATGAAAGAAGGCGAAGCCATCGTTCACCCTTGGGTGAATAAAAGCCTTGAAAAGGCACAGGCCAAGGTCGAAGGCCGCAACTTTGACATCCGCAAGCAGCTGTTGAAATTCGACGACGTGATGAACGACCAGCGCAAGGCGATCTTTGGCCAGCGGCTGGAAATCATGGAGGCAGAGGACGTCACCGAGATCGCCGAGGACATGCGCTTGCAGGTTGTCGAAGATCTTGTCGACCAACACATGCCGCCGAAGTCCTATTCTGACCAGTGGGATGCGCCCGGCCTTAGGGCAGCAGTGATTGAAAAGCTGAACCTTGACCTGCCGATCGCCGACTGGGCGGCCGAAGAGGGCGTCGATCAGGACGGCATTCGCGAAAGGATTGCTGACGCGTCCAACAAGCTGATGGCCGACAAGCTCGAAGCATTTGGCGCGGAGTCCATGCAGAACATCGAAAAGCAGGTTTTGTTGCAAACCATTGATGGCAAATGGCGCGAACACATCCTGCGGCTGGAACATCTGCGGTCGGTCATCGGATTCCGGGGCTATGCGCAGCGCGATCCGTTGAACGAATACAAGACAGAATCCTTTGCGCTGTTCGAATCCATGTTGAACAGCCTGCGCCAGCAAGTCACCGAACAGCTGTCGCGTATCCGTCCGCTGACGCAGGAAGAACAATCTGCCATGATGGCGCAGCTTTTGTCGCAACAACGGCCGGTGACACCAAAGCCGGTGGAAGCCGCACCTGTATCCGCACCGGCAAAAGTTCTTGCGATGGCTGGCGCGGAGGGGTCCGCTGCCCTGCCTGGCTTTGACGAGACGGATCCCGCAACTTGGGGCAATCCCGGGCGGAACGACAACTGCCCCTGCGGTTCCGGCAACAAGTTCAAGCATTGCCACGGCAAGCTGACCTGATGCAGCGATGAGACAGCAGGCGCGCGCCATGGTCTGGCCCGCGCCTCGCTGGAATCATTCCCTTTTGTTGCCACGCCTTTGCCGCGTTTCACGCATACCGCAAATCCCAAGCAGCCCGGGGGATGGAGGCAATTGTGGATTTGAAGCGCAGAGTGGCACGAGTTGCCGCCGTGTTTGCCGTTGCTATTGGGATGGGACATGTGGTCCAGACCATGTCCGAACGCAACAAGATCGAAGCTGAACGCGCGAACGCCGCAGCCGAAGTACCCAAAGCTGTCGTTCCAGTCGCTGCCGGGCCGCAAGCCAGCATTGTCCCGAACGTTTCCGAGACAGTGGCTAGCAACCGACCGGTCGTCCCAGCAAGCACTATTGCGGATGCTCCAGGCAATGCAGTCCTGCCCGTAGCTACGTCAAACGGCGCCCCAGATACCAATGCCAAACTGCCCGCCCAGACGCCCCCGGTTGCAATGCGCCAAGCGACCCTTGGGACATTGCCCGCACAAATCCCGTCGCAGGCCATCACACCTGTGACAGAATCGCCAGCCGAACCCGCCACAAAACCAACAGCACCCTTGCCCGCCGATCGGCCCAAAGTGGTCGCGACAACCGAACCGCCGGCATCCATTGTCCCAAAAACTATGGAACCGCTACTGGAGCCGCAGGAAGCCTGCGGTCGTGAAATGGATCTGGCAGTTATCACGGACGCGATCATCGAAATTACGCTGTTGGCACCCTGTAACCCGAACCAACGCCTGGTCGTTCGTCATGATGGGCTGGCGATTACTGCCAAGACCACCGCATCCGGATCCGCCTTTCTGCAGATTCCGGCGCTGAATTCGACCGGCGATGTCAGATTGCGCTTTGCCGACAACACCGAAATCATCGGGGCAATCCCTGTTCCAGAAATGGCCGGCAAGCGACGCTTTGCCGTGGAATGGATGGCCACCGACACGTTTGGTCTTCACGCCTTTGAGAACGGGGCCGGCTATAACGGCGTTGGCCATATCTCTGCGACCAATCCTGGCAAACTGCCATTGTCGGCCAAACCGGACGGCGGTTACCTGATGATCTTGGGCGAGGCAGACGTTGTTCAACCAATGCTGGCCGAGGTCTATACCTATCCGCAAGATAAAACCGTGCCCACCGAAGTGTCCGTCGAAGCCGAGGTTTCTGCCCAGACCTGCGGGCGTGAAATCCTGGGCGAAGTCATCTCCAGCCAGGACGGGATCGCCAAGGTCAGCGATCTTGCGCTGGCCATGCCCGATTGCTCGGCCTTGGGCGACGTTCTGGTATTGAATAATCTTGTCTCGGACCTGACACTTGCCGCGATGAAGTAATCGTGCGGCGGGCGGGTGCATGGCGGCAGGTCGGGGGCGCTGGATCGGGATCGTCCTTGCCTTGTGCGGCGCACCGGCGGCGGCAGATGACGTCACCCTGACAGCCCGAAACGGCGGCATCTCCCTGTCCGGCAGCCTCGCTGCATACGACGGCGAGGTCTACAAGATCAACACGACCTATGGCCTTCTGACGGTAAATGGCCAGAGCGTCATTTGCAGCGGTCCAGGCTGCCCGGACCTGATTGCGCCTCGCGCAGTGATCCGGATTGTCGGTGACACAGGCGTGGGGGAGACCCTGGTACAGCCGCTGCTGGCGGCGTTCGCAGCTGGCCATGGGTATCATTTCGATCCACCCCAAGATACCCGACGGACAAGCCTGATCCGCGATCCCGCGACTGACCAGGTCCTTGCCGAAATCAGCCTGACTGCCACCAGTCCCTTGGCCGCGCGCGGGGCACTTGCCGGTGGCCGGGCTGAACTTGCAATCAGTCTTACACCGGACCCGACCTTGCGGCCGCAGGTCCTTGCGCAGGACGCGCTGGTGGCCATCGTGGCTCCCGACAATCCGTTGCCATCCCTTTCGACACGGGATCTGGCGCGGGCGCTGGGCGGAGAGGTAACCAACTGGGCCGAAGTCGGTGGCGCCGACATGCCCGTTGTGCTGCATGCCCTGGGACCAGAGGGTGATTTTTCGGCCATGGTCAACGACCGGTTGGGAAGTGCTGTCTTGGCATCCGTCTGGCACCCGGACGCTGCAAGCCTTGCCTCTGCCGTCGCGGCTGACCCGTGGGCCTTGGGCCTGGTCGCGAGATCCGCCATGGGCAGAGGCCGCCATTTGCCGCTGACAGACAGCTGCGGCTTTGCGCTGGCGCCGACACCGCTGACGATTGGTTCAAGCGACTATCCTTTTGCCTTTCCTATTCTTTTTCTTGCCCCGCCGCGCCGTTTGCCGCTGATCCTGCGTGAGTTTCAAGAGTTTCTCATGACCGACGCGGCGGATCGGATCGTCGCGGATGCCGGTTTTGTCGGGCGCGGGATAGAGCGGAACACCCTGATTGCGGATGGTCAACGGTTGGCCAATGCCATCCGAAACTCCCGCGAAGAGACTGACCTGCAAAGCCTGAGGGCCCTCGTCGAGGCAATGGCTGGGGCCGATCGGCTGTCACTGACCTTTCGGTTTCAGGATGGCGGCACCGAACTTGATGCGTTGTCGCAAGACCGGGTCGCAGATCTGGTGCAGATGATCGGGGCAGGATTTTTTCGCCACGAGCGCCTCGTCCTGGTGGGATTTTCAGATGGTTCTGGTCCGGCGGTCGACAATCTTGCCGTGTCGCTGGAGCGGGCCGGTGCGGTCCTTGCAGCCTTGAAGGCCAAGGCCCCCGATCTGCTGTCTGACGTGCTGCCCGAGGTGCAAGGCTATGGCGAAGTGTTGCCCTTGGCTTGCGATCAGACTGAGGCGGGGCAACGGTTGAACCGGCGCGTCGAACTTTGGGTGCGTCCTGCGTTGCCGTTGGCCTCTACAGAAATCCCAGCGCCCGAAAACTGACCTCGCGTGATTTTCCGATGATCAGATGGTCGTGCAGTACCAGACCCAGAACTTCGGCGGCGTCTTTTATCTGATGCGTCACGCTGATATCCGCATCCGACGGTGTCGGATCACCGGACGGATGATTGTGCACTAAAATCAAGGCACTGGCGTTCAGTTCCAGAGCCCGCTTCACGACCTCGCGTGGGTAGACCGGGACATGGTCAACGGTGCCCTTGGCCTGTTCTTCGTCGGCGATCAGGATATTCTTGCGATCAAGGAAAAGGATACGGAACTGTTCGGTTTCGCGGTGCGCCATGGCGGTATGGCAGTAATCCAAAAGCGCGTCCCAGGATGAAAGGACCGGTCGGTTGATGACCTTTGCGCGCATCAAGCGGTGGGCGGCGGCCTCGACGATCTTGAGTTCCTGGATCACGGCGTCACCGACCCCCTTGACCAGACAAAGCCTGGCCGGGGCCGCCGATACAACGCGGTTGAAGTCCCCGAACGTGTCCAGCAGCAGCCGCGCCAGCGGTTTGACATCCTGTCGGGGAATGGCGCGAAACAGAACCAATTCAAGCAGTTCGTAGTCGGGCATCGCAGCGGCGCCGCCATCCATGAAACGCGCGCGCAGGCGTTTGCGATGATCGGCAATGTAGGACGGGACGCGACCGGCGATGTATTCTGCGCCAGCCTCATCCGTATCACCACTGGGGGCGAAAAGCGGAAGGGCTGCATCCTTAAAACCGTTCTGGACCATCCGCCAAAGGTGCCAGCGGAAAGGTAAAGGCCGGGTTAACGGCGAACCCCGCGCAGCCGTCTGACCTATGGCAAAGCTGAACCGTCGCAGACCACTTCTGTCGGACAACTTTCCCGACAGGTCCAAGAGCGTATGCCGCACCCGGGCGGCGAAGCATTTGCCCCGTTCAGAACAGATGCAGGCCTATCAAAAGATGGTGCTGAACTATGGCAGGGGAGTGGAGTTGTTGGATGCAGCAGCCAGGATCACCAGGAGCAGCATGAACGGCACGACAATGCCATCATTGGATGCCGCGGTCTGTTCTTCGACCACATCAGGTTCCATAACAGGCTCGGCCAAGCCACCAGCAAAAACGGGTGTGCCCAAGGCAAGGACCAGCACCGGCGCCAAAAAAGCAGTTTTTTTCATTCTTCCCCCACGATCATTGTCAAAACGCGTTGCGCCAGGATGGCAGTCCTTTCGGGTCAATACCCGAGGCGGCAACATCAGTTTAGCGGGCGCGCAAGAAAATGCACTACTCTTCCTGCGGGACGTTACGGGCCGGGGATCCGGACCGTCAGTTCTTCATCCCGTCCCAGAACCCTTTGACCTTGGAAAAAAAGCTGCTGCCTTCGGGGTTGTTCTCTTCGCTCAACTTTTCGAATTCGCGGAGCAGTTCCTTTTGGCGCTGGGTCAGATTGACGGGGGTTTCCACCGCCAGTTCGATCACCATGTCGCCGGCGCCGCCGCCGCGCAGGGCGGGCATGCCCTTCATGCGCAGGCGCATCTGCTTGCCGGTCTGGCTGCCGGGCTGGACGCGGACGCGGCTTTTGCCGCCGTCGATGGTGGGGACGTCGACTTCGCCGCCCAAAGCCGCCGTCGCGATGGATATCGGCACCTGGCAGAACAGATGAACGCCGTCGCGCTGGAACAGGGCGTGTTCCTTGACATCGATGAAGATGTAAAGATCCCCGTTCGGCCCGCCGCGCATCCCAGCCTCACCCTCTTGGGCTAGTCGGATGCGGGTGCCGGTTTCAACGCCTGCGGGGATGTTGACCGACAGGCTGCGTTCCTTTTCGATGCGGCCCGCGCCGCCGCATTTCTTGCAAGGGTTCTTGATCGTCTGGCCCGCGCCATTGCAGGTCGGACAGGTGCGCTCGACCGTGAAAAAGCCCTGCTGCGCGCGGACCTTGCCCATGCCGGAACAGGTCGGGCAGGTGACGGGCTCAGCGCCACCTTCGGCACCGGTGCCGTGACAGACGTCGCATCCGACCAAAGTCGGGACATTGATGGTTTTCTGGACCCCTGCAAACGCCTCTTCCAGCGAGACGCGCATGTTGTAACGCAGGTCCGATCCGCGCTGGACGCGTGACCGCGCGCCCGCGGCGCCACCGCGCCCCCCCATGAAGTCGCCAAAGAGGTCCTCGAACACGTCGGAAAAGGCCGATGCGAAATCACCTTGGCCGCCATATCCCGGACCGCCGCGCCGCGCGCCGCCGCCGGACCCGCCGTCAAAGGCCGCATGGCCGAACCGGTCATAGGCGGCCTTCTTGTCGGCATCCTTCAGGACGTCATAGGCTTCGTTCACTTCCTTGAACTGGGCTTCGGCGCTGGGATCATCGGTGTTGCGGTCGGGATGCAGTTCCTTGGCCTTGCTGCGGTAAGCTTTTTTCAGCTCGTCCGCGCTGGCTCCGCGCGCCACGCCCAAGATGTCATAGTAGTCGCGTTTTGCCACGGCAAAACCCCTTCCCTAGAACCGGGAGGGGGCGGTCTGTCGCCAGACCGCCCCCTGTTTCGGCTCATGCGGCGTTACTTCCGCTTGTTGTTTCCCAGGTCCTCGAAATCCGCATCGACGATGTCGTCATCTACCGCACGTGCACGATCTTCATCGTCATCGCTCGAGGCTTCGGACTGTGACGCCTTGTAGATCGCCTCGCCCAGCTTCATCGCCGCCTCGGTCAGGTTCTGGATGGCGGAACGGATCTTGCCGGTGTCTTCGCCTTTCAGTGCGTCTTCTAGCGGAGACATGGCAAATTCGATCGCCTCGACGGTCGAAGGGTCGACCTTGTCGCCATGGTCGGCCAGCGACTTTTTGGTGGAATGCAGAAGGCTTTCGCCCTGGTTCTTGGTTTCCACCAGCTCGCGACGTTCTTTGTCCGCCTCGGCGTTTTCCTCGGCGTCCTTGACCATTTTTTCGATCTCGTCATCGGACAAACCGCCAGATGCCTGGATCGTGATCTGCTGGGTCTTGCCGGTGCCCTTGTCCTTGGCGCCGACCGACACGATGCCGTTGGCGTCGATGTCGAAGGTCACTTCGATCTGCGGCACGCCGCGCGGGGCGGGGGGGATCTGTTCCAGATTGAACTGGCCCAGGATCTTGTTGTCGGCCGCCATTTCCCGCTCCCCCTGGAAGCAGCGAATGGTGACGGCGTTCTGGTTATCCTCGGCAGTAGAGAAGACCTGGCTTTTCTTGGTCGGGATCGTC
>JANPBI010000144.1:0-5511 GCA_031430315.1 Rhodobacterales bacterium
GCCCTTGAACACCGAAGACAGATTTGACCGTATCCTGCGGTAGAACAGCGTCTGCAGTTTGGCGTAGCGCGGATTGTTGGACGAGGCGGCAATCACGGAAAGCCAGGCGTTGGCAACCGTGGGGGTAAAGACATCGGGCGGAAAATTGCCCTCGACCACGGCCAAAAGCCGGTCCCATGGGCTGCGGGCCGCGTTCAGGCGCACCACCACATCCTCCATCAAGAGGCGGTTGTTCAGGCGAACCATGGCAAACAGCACGTCCTCTTTACCCTTGAAATAATAGGCCAGAATGCCGGGCGACATGCCGGCCTCGGCGCAGATGCGCGCGGTGGTCAGGCCGGTCAGGCCGTGTTCCATGAAGACGCGGTGGGCAGCGGCGATCAATTCCCCGCGGCGGAGGTCTTCGATACGGGTCCGTGGGCGCAGGGCGGTCAGGGTCATGCGACTGGCATAGCAAATCGGATTCCTGAATGCCTATACAAAATTTTGGTTGACGCATCAAAAATAGCGTTTAACCCTTTGTGCAACTGGTTCAGGGGGGATGAAAAGATGCGCAAAACACTGCTGGCGTTGATTTGTGGCACCGCATTGGTCTCTGCGGGGGTGGCGCAGGCAGCGGATCCTGCCACGTGCGCCGCGGTGCGGATGTCGGACCTGGGCTGGACCGACATCATGTTGACCAATGCCACGGCCGAAGTGGTCCTGCAGGCGCTGGGATATCAGCCGTCGCAGACCTTGCTGGGGCTGGACGTCAGTTTCGTTTCGTTGCGCAATGCCGATATCGACGTTTTCCAGGGCAATTGGCGGCCTGTGCAGAACGACCAGTACAAGGCGTTCTTTGACGATGGTTCGGTCGAAGTGTTGGGCCAGAACCTGGACGGCGCAAAGTTCACGCTTGCCGTGCCGAAATATGTCTCGGATGCGGGCGTAAAGTCCTTTGCCGACCTGGCTGCACATTCCGAGAAATTCGGGGCCAAGATCTATGCGATCGAGCCGGGATCGAACCAGCCCCTGTTGGATATGGTAGCCGAGGACCTCCACGGCCTTGGCGATTGGGAGATTGTGGAAAGCAGCGAGGCCGGGATGCTGTCTCAGGTCGGACGGATGTATCCCGATGGCGAATGGGTGGCGTTCCTCGGTTGGGAGCCGCATCCGATGAACCTGAACTACGAGCTGACCTATCTGGAGGGTGGCGACGTCGAGTTTGGCCCGAATTTCGGTGGGACGACAGTGCACACCCTGTCGCGCAAAAGCTACGCGGCAGAATGCCCGAACGTGGCCCGGTTCTTTTCACAGCTGGTCTTCGATCTGGCCTACGAAAACTATGGCATGCAAAAGATCATGGGCGATGGCCTTTCGCCCGTGGATGCCGCCAAGGCCATGCTGGCCGAGCGTCCCGAGCTGTTGGACGGTTGGCTTGCAAATATGACGACGTTCGACGGTGAACCCGGCCTGCCGGTCGTCAAGACGGCACTTGGCCTTTAGGGGATCATGATGCGCGCGGCTGTGATGGATGGCTATGGCCAACCGCTTCGGCTGGTTGACCTGCCCGTCCCGGTGCCAGACGTCGGGGAAGTGCTGGTCAAACTGGAGGCAAGCGGCGTTTGCCACAGCGACGTCCATGTCTGGCAAGGCGAAAGTATCGCGACGCCGCCGCCGGATCCCTATATTCTGGGCCACGAAGGCGTCGGGGTCGTTGTGGCAATCGGGCCGGGCGTCACCGACTGGTCCTTGGGTGCGCGGGCCGGTGCCGCATGGATCCACGACACCTGCGGAACGTGCGACCAGTGTCAGACTGGCTTTGAGGCGTTCTGTGCGAACCAGCGTGCCCATGGCTATCACGTGCCGGGGACGTTCGCAGAGTACGTGGTGGTCAAGGCTGACTTTGCAGTCAGATTGCCGGATGGTGATGCTGCTGAGCTTGCGCCCTTGATGTGCGCTGGATTGACGGCCTTTGGCGCGCTGGAGCGGGCAGCGGTCATGCATGGCGAAACCTGCGCGATCTTTGGCTGTGGGGGTCTGGGGTTGTACGCGGTGCAGCTGGCGGCGCGGCGCGGTGCCCGGGTCGTGGCGGTCGACAGCGATCCGGCAAAACTGAAGGTGGCGGCGCGGCACGGGGCGGCAATCACGGCTCTGGCCGGTCCGGAGCTTGCCGCAAGCTGGCCCGAAGGGCATCGCGCCCATGCGACGATCAACTTCGCGCCGACCGTCCGGACTTGGGACGCGATGCGGGCGGCCACTTTGCCAATGGGCCGCATCGTTGCGGCGGCGATGGTGTCGGAGCCAGTGCCGTTGTCGCAAGAATGGCTGACCTGGACGGGGGTCACACTTACCGGCACATCGGTCGGAAGTCGCGACCAAATGCGGGAACTGATGGCCTTGCATGCGGCAAGTCCGCTAAGGGCGGAAGTCGAGGTGATCGCGCTGAAGGATGTGTCGGAGGCGCTGCTGGCGCTGGCGGAATATCGGGCGCGGGGGCGTTACTGCATCAGGTTCTGAACTGTCTAATGGCCAATCGGCGGTTTTTCAGCATGGGCAGACCTTTTTGCGCAAGGCAGTTTGGTTACAGCGTTGCGGCTGTTTCCAATGCCGTGACAAGGGACCAGATGGCCGCACCCACGGGCATTGACGTTCCCCGCAGGCGGACGACCGTCACATCAAGGTCACTGCCGGGTAATGTGCCGGATAGATCGACAAGCGTGCCACCTGATATTCTGGACGCAGCCAAGGTTCTTGGCACCCAGGCGACGGCGACGCCAGCCGCCGCCATTTCGAGCGCGGCCAGTGTCAGGGCGGTCTCGACCTTGGGGACCGGCGTGGTCAGCCGACGCACGCTGGGCAGGATCAGCCTGTCAAGTACCTGGCCCAGGAAGACTTCGCCGGGATAAGCGATATAGGGCAGCTCGCCGCGACTGAAACGATCATTCAAATCTGCGGCCTTGTCCGCCGAGAAAACCGGCACCAGCCGGTCCCGGCCGACCACCGCAGTCTCGATGTATTCGTTGCTGATCGGGTGGTCCCCCTCTGGCAGACGGTAAACGATTGCAATGTCAGCCTGCCGCGACAACAACAACGCAAAGCAGTCGTCAAGATTGGCCGACCGCAGTTTGACAAAGATGTCGGCATTGCTGGTCTGGATCTTGTCCAACAGCGAGGGCGTCAGCGCGGTGGTCAGCGCGTGCTGGCTGGCGACCACAATGCGGTTTGACGCCTTGCGGTCGCCTTGCCTCAGGTCAGTGACGAGTTGGCGGAGATCTACGACCAACCTGGCAATCTGATCGCGTTGATCTTGCGTTGTCGGACGTAATTGCACCGGCTTGCGGCTTCGGTCAAACAGATCGATGCCGACATATTCCTCGATACTGTTGACCCGCCGCGAAAATGCCGATTGCGTCAGACGCCGTCGGTCTGCGGCCTCGCTGAACGAACCGGTTTCGGCGACCGCTAGAATATCTTCCAGCCATTCGAGCCGCATGAACTCTCCTAACGTGCGTTTTCCGCATGTTAAATCAAGTATTTCGAATTTGCATTGCAAATCACGCTCTGTAATCTTCGCGCAACGCAAGTTTGCCAAGGAACAAAAAGATGCATCTGTCCCGTTTTCCTCGCGTCTTTCTGGCCCATCTGCCGACCCCGCTGGAACGGCTGGATCGACTGAGCCACGAATTGGGCGGGCCCGAAATCTGGATCAAACGCGACGATTGCACAGGACTGTCCACGGGGGGCAACAAGACCCGCAAGCTGGAATTCCTGATGGCCGAGGCGCAGGCCATGGGTGCGGATGTGGTGATGACCCAAGGGGCGACGCAATCGAACCACGCCCGCCAGACGGCGGCCTTTGCGGCAAAGCTGGGGATGGCCTGCCATATCCTGCTTGAGGACCGGACGGGATCGAACAACCACAATTACAATGAAAACGGCAACGTTCTTCTGGATCACCTGCATGGCGCGGCAACGGAAAAGCGGCCAGGTGGCGTGGAGATGCAGCTGGAGATGGAGGTCGTGGCCGAAGGGATGCGCGCCAACGGGCGCAAGGTCTATATCATTCCCGGGGGTGGATCGAACCCGACAGGGGCGCTGGGCTACGTCAATTGCGCATTTGAATTGCTGGGGCAGGCGAATGATCGGGGACTTGTGATAGACCATCTGGTCACGGCAACCGGATCGGCAGGCACGCAGGCCGGGCTTATCGTGGGGCTGAAAGCGATCAATGCGGGAATTCCGCTGTTGGGGTTCGGCGTCCGCGCGCCCAAGGCCAAACAGGAAGAGAACGTTTTCAATCTGGCGGTGAAAACGGCCGAAAAACTTGGCTGCCCGGGCGTCGTTCGGCGCGAAGATGTGGTGGCCGATACCAACTACGTCGGCCCCGGCTATGGTGTCCCGCAGGCCGACACGCTAGAGGCGATCCGGATGTTTGCCGAACTGGAAGGGATCCTGCTGGACCCGGTCTATTCTGGCAAAGGGGCGGCGGGCCTGATCGACTATTGCCGCAAGGGCCGGTTCAGAAAGGGCGAGCGGGTCGTGTTCCTGCACACAGGCGGTTCGGTGGCTCTTTTTGGTTATGACGCCGTATTCGCCGATGCCACGGCACGTCAGGCGGCTGAATAGTCCATGTGCGACCGGATCCCCGCCTGCTGCCTTCGGCACACATCATCCCGGACGGGAAGGTATGTGACATGACACGTGTCGTCGGCATTCTGGGTGGTATGGGACCGGAGGCGACGGTACTGCTGATGCAGCGCATTCTTGCCGCCACGCCCGCGCATGACGATGCCGACCACATCCCCCTTCTGGTCGACCAGAACCCGCGGGTGCCATCGCGCATTCGCCATCTGATCGATGGTACGGGTGCTGATCCGGGCCCCGTTCTTGCCGCCATGGCGCGGCGGCTTCAGGTAGCGGGGGCCGAGGCGCTTGCCATGCCGTGCAACACCGCACATCACTATGCCGGGGCGATCCGTGCGGCGGTAACAATTCCGATGATCGACATGGTGACCCTTTCGGTCGCGCGGGCTGCAGCTTTGGCTGGAAAGGGCGGTACGGTCGGTATCCTTGCCTCGCCGGCTGTGCGCCGGATCGGCCTTTTCGAGCGCAGCTTTGCCAAGGCGGGAATTGTGCCGGTTTATGCGGAGGACGAGGATGCCATGCTTTCGACCATCCGCAGGATCAAAGCGCAGGGCGCAGGTCCGGAGGCACGTGTCGCGCTGACGACGGCCTCCTCGGCGCTTTTGGCGCGCGGGGCGCGCGTGCAGATGATCGCCTGCACCGAATTTTCGTTAATTGCCGACGCCGTCGACGGGCAGGCGACCAGCTTTGACACGCTGGACGAACTGGTCGGCGGCATCATCGCCTTTGCCACAGCCGGTGGTGCAGACCAAGACAAAGCGGACAGTAAACCGCTGACACAAAGCGCATAAGCGCCCAACGACTGACCCAACAAGGAGACAATGAGATGACCTCTACACTGAAAAAGCTGCTGATTGGTACCGCCACCCTTGCGTTGACCGCTGG
>JANPBI010000145.1:0-29643 GCA_031430315.1 Rhodobacterales bacterium
TGCGGCGTGACCCAGTCGCCGGTTGCGGGGATCATCGCCTTGAAGGCCCCTTCGATCATCGCGACGTCAGGGGTCCATTGCCGGAACTGCAACGGCATCGCCTTGCCGATGATCACAGGCACGCAGACCGGCCCAGGATGGACGGCCATCGCGGACAGAGGGTCGATTTCGGTGCGCATCGGCATGTAGCCGGACAGGACTTTGCCCCGATGGGGGGCAAGTGCCGCAATCAGATGGCGCGCCGCATCCCCCTGCCCCGTGGCAAAGGCCGCTTTGCGGGCGGCAAAGGCGGCTTGGCGTGCGGCGGCCTTGTCGTCCGGCGTCATATCAGCATCACCGTTGCCAGCCCCAGAAAGGCAAAGAACCCCATCACATCAGTCAAGGTCGTCACAAATGTTCCTGAGGCGAGCGCGGGGTCCAGCCCCATGCGCTCCAGCGTCAGGGGCACAAGCACGCCGCCCAGCGCCGCCACAATCTGGTTCACGATCATTGCGATCCCGAGGACCACGCCAAGCTTTGGATCGCCAAAGATGAGTGTTGCGGCTACCCCGAGGATCAGAGCAAGCCCGATGCCGTTCAAAATGCCCGCTCCCAGTTCCCGCAATACGACGCGGCGGGCGTTGGCCCGCGTCAGGTCACGCGTCGCCAACGCCCGGACCGCAACGGCCAGCGACTGCGTCCCCGCGATTCCCCCGGTCGAGGCGACAATCGGCATCAGGGCGGCCAGCGCCACCAGAGTCGTTATCGTGTGTTCGAATTGGGTGATCACTACCGCAGACAGGGACGCCGTGAAAAGGTTGACGACCAGCCAGGGCAATCGCTGCCGGACTGTCTTGAAGGCGCCATCCGACAGGTTGGCCTCGTCCCCGACACCAGCAAGTCGCAGCATGTCTTCTTCATGCTCGTCGTCCAGCACGTTCATGGCGTCGTCGATGGTGATGACGCCGACAAGCCTGCCGCCTTTGTCGACGACGGGACAGGAGATCAGGTGATACTGGTTGAAGACATACGCCACCTCATCTTCGCCGGTTTCGGCCTCGATCACGCGAAAGCTGTCTTCCTGAATGTCCTTCAGGGCAATCTGACGCTGCGCCGACAGCACCCTGCCCAGCGTCACATAGCCCAAGGGACGCATGCGGGGATCGACAAGGATGATGTGGTAAAATTGGTCCGGCAGATGATCGGCCTCACGCAGATAGTCGATGGCCTGACCAACGGTCCAATGTTCGGGGGCCACCACCACTTCGCGCTGCATCAGGCGACCGGCGGAATCCTCGGGGTAGGACATCGATTGTTCGACGGCGATCCGGTCGGCATCCTCCAGGGCATCCAGGATCATGCCCTGGGCCGGCGCTTCCAGATCCTCTAGGATATCAACGACATCATCGGTGTGAAGGTCGCGAACCGCCTCGGCCACCAGCGCTGCTGGCAGGGCGGTGATGACCTCTTCGCGGATGCCCTCGGACATTTCAGACAGCACGTCGCCGTCAATTTCTCCCTCGGCAAGGCGCAGGAAGACGGCGCGTTCACCGGACCCGATCTGTTCCAGAAGATCGGCAATATCGGCGGCGTGCAGAGGCTGCAGCAAGGCCACAAGGCCGTCTGCGTCTTCGCGCGCTATGGCGTCGCGCACGGCCTCGATGCGCGGCCCGTCCAGCATCTTGTCGCGGCCGTCATCGGGATCTTCGGACATCGCTTTTCCTCGCCATTACCGGGACTTTACGCAAAGCAGTTTCAGACGAACAGAGGGCCGATGCCGATTTACGCATGCCCTGTAACGCATTAGCCTGACCGCATCAAACCGACGCTGGGAATGCCATGACCGATCTTATTCTGGGACGGGTGCTGTCTTTTACCGCCGATCCGTTTGTGGCGGGTCCCGGGGCGGCGCGGCTGGACGAGGCCGTGCTTGTGGGTGCAGGGCGCATTCAGGCCGTAGGGTCAGCGGATGTGCTGCGCCGGGCGCATCCCCAGGCAAAGGTGACCGACTATGGGGCGTGCCTGATTTCGGCCGGGTTCATCGACGCGCATGTCCACTATCCCCAGACGGCGATCATCGCCAGCTGGGGCAAGCGGCTGATCGACTGGCTGAACACCTATACCTTTCCCGAAGAAATGCGCTTTGCCGACCGCGACTACGCGGATGAAGTGGCGAACCGCTATTTGGACCTGGCGTTGGCGCATGGCACGACCTCCATGTGCAGCTATGCGACGATCCATCCCGGCAGTGTGGATGCGTTCTTTGAGGCGGCGCGCGCGCGTGGACTTCGGGCCTGGGCAGGGAAAACCTGCATGGACCGCAATGCGCCGGAAGGGCTGCGGGATACACCGCAGTCAGCCTATGACGACAGCAAGCGCTTGCTGCAGAAATGGCACGGCGTCGACCGGCTGTCATATGTCATCACGCCGCGCTTTTCACCCACCTCGACGCCCGAGCAACTAGCGGCTTTAGGCGCGCTCTGGCGCGAACACCCCGACTGTTTGATGCAGACCCATCTGTCTGAACAGCATGATGAAATTGCTTGGGTCAAAGAGCTGTTCCCTCAGTCGCGTGATTATCTCGATACCTATGAGGCGCAAGGCCTCCTGCGCGAAGGCGCTGTTTATGGCCATGCCATTCACCTGACAGACCGTGAGAGATCACGTTTAGCTGAGGCCGGAGCGAGCCTGGTCCATTGTCCGACGTCGAACACGTTCATCGGGTCTGGGCTGTTCGATATGGGGCTGGCGACGACGATGCGCGTGGGACTGGCGACAGACACCGGCGGCGGGTCCTCGTTTTCCATGCTGCGCACCATGGCTGCGGCTTATGAGGTGGCACAACTGCGCGGGCAAGCGCTGCACCCGTCGCAATTGTGGTGGCTGGCGACGGTCGGGTCAGCACGGGCCCTGCGGGCCGAGGGGAAGATCGGCAACATCGCGGTGGGGATGGAGGCGGATCTGGTAGTGGTGGATCTGGCAAGCACGCCCGCGATTGCTCAGGCGACGGCGCGGGCTGGGGATGTGTGGGAGGCGGTTTTCCCGACGGTGATGATGGGAGATGACCGGGCTGTGCGGGCGGTTTGGGTTCGGGGAAGCGTGAGGTAGGGTGGTTGCTTGCACGCACCCTACAACAACTAGAAACAGCACGTATTTCTTGCCACGACTGCCCGATACCCCTCGCGATCATTCCACAATGATGACTTTGCCAGTGATCGCGCCTTCGACACTCTTTGCGTAGGCAAGACCAACCCGTTTGGACGAGACCGGCACATGACCGGGAAACCAGCTTCCGTAACGTTCAAACGACGCATCAAGCATGCCGGGACTGACAACATTTACGCGCAAACCGCGCGGCATTTCGATCGCCGCGCCCACCACGAACCCGTCGAGCGCGCCGTTCGCCGCTGCGGCACCGGCGCCCATCCTGATCGGGTCGCGGTTGAGAACGCCGCTTGTCAGCGTGAATGAGCCGCCATCATTGACATGGTCAAGGCCAGCCAGAACGACATTGATCTGCCCCATCACCTTGTGCTTCAGGCCCAGCATAAAGGTCTCTTCGGTGAACGCGACCAATGGACCAAAGTGCACCGAGCCAACCGCCGAGACGACAGCATCGACCTTACCGGTTCTTGCATACATCGCATCTAGCGACGCGCGGTCAGAGATGTCGGCAAGAATGTCGCCGCCGTTCCGCCCGACGCGAATGATGTCGTGCCGACTAGACAATTCGGCACAGATCGTCTTGCCGATGTCCCCGCTCGCACCAATAACAATGACTTTCATGATTTCTCCCCCAACTCCCACCCATCTGGATAAAAATCAAACTTCAGCGCAATGCTCGTCGCGATCCGTTCCTGCACCCAGATCGCCTCGGGCGTGACCTGCATCGGACCGTAGCTCGCGATCAGCGTCTCGCCGTCCTTGTCACGACGGGTGCGAAAGCCTTCCTTCTGCAGCGCCTTTTCCAGCGCGGCCCAGTTGGCGTCCAGTTCCTCGATGAAGAACAGAAAATCGATCACCGCTTCTTTCGGCAGCTTGATCCCCTGGACGTCCTTGAAGCTGGCATAGGTATCGCGCCGCTGGGATTCGTAGTTGTGGGACATCAGGACCTCCGTCTTTGATCGCCCGCTATCATTCCATCAGTGCCCGCGCCAGACGGTTCTGCCGTTCGACGACGCGGGCAAGGTCGATCGTCAGCATCTCACCATCGCCAACCACCTGACGGCCATCCACAAAAAGATCCCGCACCCGCGCAGGCCCCGCCAGCAGCAGCGCCGCCGGATCCCAGGACCCCGCCGCCTCCACGCCCGAGACATCCCAGATCGCGATGTCGGCGCGCTTGCCCACCGCAAGCTGCCCGCAATCGTTGCGGCCCAGAACCTCCGCCCCGCCCCGCGTCGCGATCCACAGTGCCTCGCGCGCCGACATCGCATCCGCGCCGCGCGCTACGCGCTGAAGCAGCATCGCCATCCGTGCCTCGGCCACCAGGTTGCCTACATCATTGCTGGCCGATCCATCGACGCCTAGACCGACCCGGACCCCTGCATCGCGCATCGCACGGACGGGTGCGATCCCCGACCCAAGGCGACAATTCGAACAAGGGCAATGCGCAATACCGGTCCGTGACCGGACAAAAAGATCGATTTCCGAACCATCGAGCTTGACGCAATGCGCGTGCCATACATCTGCGCCGGTCCAGCCCAGGTCTTCGGCATATTGTCCCGGCCGACAACCGAACTGGGCTATGGAATAGGCGATGTCCTCGTCGTTTTCGGCCAGATGGGTATGCAGCATCACGCCCTTATCGCGCGCCAAAAGGGCGGCATCCCGCATCAAGTCCCGGCTGACTGAAAACGGCGAACAGGGGGCCAGGCCCACGCGGACCATGGCGCCTTCTCGCGGGTCGTGGAACCGGTCCACCACGCGGATCATGTCGTTCAGGATCGCGGCCTCAGCCTCAACCAGACTGTCCGGCGGCAGGCCCCCGGAGGACTCGCCGATGCTCATGGCCCCGCGCGTCGGGTGGAACCGCAAGCCGACCTCGATCGCCGCCGCTATGGTGTCGTCCAATCGCGCGCCGTTAGGAAAAAGGTACAGGTGATCCGACGACATCGAACAGCCCGACAGCGCCAGTTCCGCGAGCCCCGCTTGCGCGCTGACAAACATCTCTTCCGGCCCGAACCGCGACCAGATCGGATAAAGCGTCTTCAGCCATCCAAAAAGAAGCGCATCCTGCGCCCCAGGCACCGCGCGGGTCAGGGTCTGGTAAAGGTGATGGTGCGTGTTGACGAGGCCCGGCGTGACGACGCAGCCCTGTGCGGAGACGACCCGCGCGCCAGATGCCTGCAACGCCTGTCCGACAGCGGTGATCATCCCGCTCCGGATCAGCACATCGCCCGCCGCGATTTCGCGCTGCCCGTCGTCCATCGTGACGACGACGTGGGCGCCCTTGATCAGGATTTCGGACATTTTCGTTCCCCCCAAAAGCCCCTTCGGTGGAACGATAACCGGCGGCCCGACAGAAGGGGGAAAGGACTCGGGGGGGTGGATCCGCGCAATAAGGTTAGCCGCCGCCCCCTGCGCCCGACAAGCCCCATTCTCCTTTTCTCAAATATCCTCGGGGGAAAAGGGACGCTGTTGCGGCCCTTTGGGGGGTGAGCCCCCCTACCCTTTCAGCAAAGCCAGCGCCTCGGCATGTACGTCCCGGTTCGCTGCCGCCAGCACGCGGCCCCCCTGATGACAGGGCCGCCCGTCCCAGTCGGTGACAATGCCACCCGCCGCCTCGATCACCGCAATCGGGGCTTGCACGTCATAGGCCTGCAGCCCCGCCTCGATCACCAGATCAATCTGCCCCGCTGCGACCAGCGCATAGGCGTAACAGTCCATTCCATAGCGGACGAGCCGCACCTTGGAGGCGACGTGGCGAAAGGCCGCCCCTTCGTCGGGCGTGCCGACTTCGGGGAACGTCGTAAACAGGATCGCCTGATCCAGTGCACGGGGGGGGAGGGTTTTCAGGGGATGCACGCCCATCGGGCCGGCAACACGGGCGATTCCAAGTCCGCCCTCAAACCGCTCGCCGATGTAAGGCTGGTCGATAATCCCGTAGATCGGACCCGTGGCATCCGCGACCGAGATCAGCACGCCCCATGTGGGTGTGCCGCTGAGGAATCCGCGGGTGCCATCAATCGGGTCCAGTACCCAAGTCAGGCCAGATGTCCCGGCTTTGGGTCCGAATTCCTCGCCGAGGATGGCATCGTCCGGGCGACGCTGGGCCAGGATCGCGCGCATGCGTTCTTCCGACAGCCGGTCCGCCGCCGTCACCGGGTCAAAGCGGTGGGTTTCTTTGGTTTCGGCGGCAAGGTCAGCAGTCCGAAAAAAGGACAGCGTGGCCATGCGCGCGGCATCGGCCAGAGCATGGGCCGTCGCGATCAGGTCCGCCGCCGCGGATGCTGTGATTTCAGCCATGTCAGCTCCCCGGACCATCAGGCGAAGGGCCGCGATGGATCACCACGGCACTTACCTCCAGCCGCTAACGGCTGAAGGTTCCGGGGTCAAGTCACGCGAGTATCAGGCCGCGTCGCTAAGAACTCGGGCCAGGTCGAACAAGCGGCGGCGCTGAGCCTCTGGGATCGCATAGTACGACCGCACCAGTTCCAGCGCCTCTTTGTCAGCCATGAAGTCGCCTTCGTTGGCTTTCACCTGTTCACGCACTTGATCAAGACCTTCGAAAAAGAAGGCAATCGACACGCCCAATGCATCCGCAATGTCCCAAAGACGCGAAGCGGAGACGCGGTTCATGCCGGTCTCGTACTTCTGGATCTGCTGGAACTTGATCCCAACTTTGTCAGCCAATTGCTGCTGGGTCATACCTACCATCCACCGACGATGGCGGATACGTTTTCCCACGTGGGCGTCTACCGGGTGCTTCATTTTACTCTCCATAACTTACGTAACTGATTTACTTCCCCATACCTCTACATAAGCAAATATCGTGCCAAAGTCGCCATATTCCCGTTTATCCACAGAATCCGAACAACTGCCCTCAAACCTGTCCTTTTGGATATGTCCAATTATACAGACGACGAAGAATTCATCGCAAGGCTGTGCTTGACAGCCCAGACGCGCTTTAGTCAAGCAAAACTCGCCTTAAAGCAGATTTGCAAATCGCAACGCATTCTGCAATTATTTTCTCAAAATATTCTCATATTGCAAAGATGCGGGAGGTTTTTCGCCCATCGGCAGAGCTGTCGGCGCGTTTTGACCGAAATTTTCTGACAGATCGGCAAGAAAATGTCGGACCGGCCGCGTTTCAATGATCTTGCTGCTGGCGCCGACCGTCTGTGAGCCCCCCCGGCTGCAACAAAGTGCGTATGGCAAACCTGTCTGCAAGTGAGCCAGCCTGTCCGCAACCTAGGCCCCGTAGGCCAGCCGCAACTCTTGCAACAGACTGGCGGCAGCTTCGCCTGCCAAGGTTGGGGCTGCATAAAGACAGATGCCTACATTGCCCAAGTCGGGCAATGTGCCTGCGGGCTCGATCACTATCATGCCGGGCGGCAAAGCGTCACGCAGGCGCGCAGTCACAGCGAGATCGGCGGCCACGGTGGCCTCGATCACCTGTTCGCTTTCAGCTTCTACCGCCATTTCCCAAGGAACCTGCGCTGCCGTCAGCGCCGCCTGAACGACAGGACGGAACAGGCAGCTGTCCTTGAACCCAAGCCGCAAAGGCAGTTTCTTCCAGGCGATCCCGTCGCGCGCGCCGACCCAGACCAGGTCCCGTCGTGTCAGCTCCACGCCCAGAGCTCCGGGGCGCTCTTCGGTTGTCACCATGACATCCAGCTCGCCCCGCTCAAATGCCGCCTTCAACTGGATCGTGAAGCACGAAACCAGTTTGATCCGCATCCGTGGATACTGTGCAGCCAACCGCTTCAGGATACCTGGAATGGCGGGATAGACGATGTCATGGGGAACACCGAGGCGCAACTCACCTTCAAAGCTGGATGTCGTCAGCCGCGAGAGGGCCTCGTCGTTCAGTGCCAACATACGTCGCGCAAATCCCAAAAGCTGCTCTCCTTCGGGCGTCAGCGCCATTTGGCGGGCGGCGCGCGAAAAGAGCCCTAAATTCAGGCTTTCCTCGAGCCGCTTGATCTGCATCGACACTGCTGACTGCGTCAGGTTCAAAAGACCAGCTGCCCGCGTCACCCCTCCGGCATCGGCCACGGCGGCAAAAGACCTGAGGGCAGTCAAATCCAACGTTCTCGGCATGGTTCAACCTTTGTGATGTCATGGCGCACAATCATTCATTTCTCTTATACACCGGCGCAGTGCAATCTATCAATATAAATGATGCATTGTCATGCTTGCATCAGGATAGTAGATGGAGAGACCCCATGATCCGTGCTTTGAATGCCCTTGATCCCATCGCTCGCCAGTCGACAGGACGGTTGCTGTCGACAGTCCGGACCTGGATCCGGGTCGTGCGTGAACGTCGGGCCTTGTCGAACCTCGATGCCCATCTTTTGCGTGATATCGGTCTGACCTGTCGTGACGCCGAGACCGAGGCAAGCCGCCACTTCTGGGACGCACCAGCCCATTGGCACAACCGGCGCTGAATTCATGATAAAATGCCTCGTCCATCGCGACATTCGGCCTTGAAATCTGCTGGTTTGCTTCCAATATCGTTTGCATGCGCGGGGAGGACGATTTCGCCCTCCGCTCTTGGGATGTAACGGAGGCTTCACATGGCTGAATATCAAACGACACGTTCGGTCGGCGCGGGCACTCAAACCGCGCAGATCGATGCCGGGCTCAAGGCCCATATGAACAAGGTGTACGGGCTGATGTCCGTAGGGATGCTGCTGACGGGCGGCGTTGCCTGGGCTGTTGGCACGTCCGATGCCCTGCTTGGAATCTTCCGCGACCCCGTCACGATGAGCCCGAACATCCTTGGCTGGGTCATCATGTTTGCCCCGCTGATCATGGTGTTTGCGTTCGGCGCGCTGATCAACCGGCTTTCGTATGCGGCGGCGCAGCTTTACTTTTACGCCTTTGCAGGCGTGATGGGACTGTCGCTGGCCTGGATCTTCAAGGTGTTTACCGGCGTTTCGATCGCGCAGACCTTTTTGATCACGGCCATCGCCTTTGCGGGCCTGTCGCTTTATGGCTACGTGACCAAGCGTGATCTGTCAGGCATGGGTACGTTCCTGATGATGGGTTTGATCGGTCTGCTCGTGGCGATGGTGGTCAACATCTTCCTCGCCTCATCTGCGTTGGCCTTCGCGATCTCGGTTATCGGTGTACTGATCTTTGCGGGTCTGACGGCCTTTGATACCCAAAAGATCAAGACCGACTATCTGCAGCACGCGCAGGCAATGGACAGCGAATGGCTTGGCAAGTCTGCGATCATGGGCGCGCTGACACTCTATCTCGACTTCATCAACATGTTCATGTTCTTGCTGCAATTCATGGGCAACCGCGAATAAGCGCGCCGCCAAAACTACAAAAAACGGGGCCGGTCGCAAGACCGGCCCTTTTTCATTTGCCAGTCAGTCAGTGCTGATCGCACACCATCTGCACAGCGGCAAAGTCGATACCGGGCCGCAGATTGACCACGATCGGCCCACTCTCGCGAAATCCGACAGACGCGTAGAACGGCACCGCCGTCAGCGTCGACATGCACTCCATCCGGGCATATCCCGCATTGCGCACTTCAGTCATGACCCGATCCATCAGTCCCTTCGCCACTCCGCGCCGCACCACATCAGGGTCAGTTGCCACATGGCGCACATGGGCCAGTCCCTCAAAGATCGGCCCTGCAGCGGTTGAGCCATCACTGGGTGCAGGTGCCTGCGCACTCCACCCTCCTGCACCTACAAGGTGACCAGCGGCGTCCTCGGCCAGCCAGTAACGCCCCGAGGCGAGCAGTTCCGGCCGCGCGCGGCAGATGATCGGAATTGCAGTCACCATCACCGACGGCGGATAGTCTGCCGCCAGCAGCCGCGGATAGCTACGCGCCAGTAGTGCATCGACCGCCGAAAGATCGGCAGGCGTCGCGTGGCGCAGGGTCAGGGTGTTGGTGTTCGGATTCATCGCGATCAAGATGGAGGCTTTCCGCAAAAAGGAAAGGGGAGGCTTGTTTCAGCCCCGCGCAATCGCGGCCAGAAAGGCGCGCACCTCGTCGGGGCTTTTCAGATGGACCACCGACAGATGTGGCAGCGCGGTCGCAACCAACGCCAAAATCCGCTGGCGCGCCGTGACCCGCGTCCGCCAGATGAAGTGCCAGAACGGCAGCGTTTCACGATTGAACCCCTCGCAGCAGCCTTCTGGCAGGGCCGGTCGGGTCTGCCCGAAGTACCGCGCACACCGTTTGATCACGCGCCACAGCCGAAGGCCCACCGGCAGATCCAGCCAGATCAGCGTGTCAGCGCGGGCAATCCGGTTCTCCTATGTCGAGGACAGGCCTCCTTCGAAAAACCACCGCTCCTGCGCCTCTACTGCAAGCGCCAGCTCGATCTTCTCGGCTCTCGGCCGTTCCACCCAACCCGGCTGCAAATGGATGTGGTCCATGTGGAACACCGGCAGGCCCGTCCGCCTGCCCAATGCCTGAGCAAGGGTGCTCTTGCCCGATCCCAGCTGGCCCACAATCATCACCCGCTGCATGGTGCCCCCAAAAGCAAAAGGCCGCCCCAGAAGGTGCGGCCCCGCGTTCCATCGGATGGCGGCGATCTTACTTGATCTTGCCTTCCTTGTATTCCACATGCTCCCGCTTCACGGGGTCATACTTTTTCACGACCATCTTCTCGGTCATGGTACGGGCGTTCTTCGAGGTCACGTAGAAATGCCCCGTACCTGCCGTCGAGTTCAGGCGAATCTTGATGGTTGCCGGTTTGGCCATGGTCGAGGTCTCCAACAGCCCAAGGCGCAAAGCCCTGGTGAAATTCTTGAAGCCTGCCTTTTACGGATGGCATCGCCAGAGTCAACCGCCAAACCACCGGACGCATGGTCAAATCGCGTCTCCCGCCTTTTCTGACTGATCGAAGTATCTCAAAGCGGCAAGACAGCTGGTTTCGTCATTGGGTCGCAAAACCAATCGGCTGCGAGGGCAGCGCCCTCGGGGGAAAAGGTCAATTGCGCGGATGGCCTATAAGCCGGATTCTGTCCAAGGAGTTGCCCCCTTTGGATGACCATTCCTCTGCCGCACCTGTTGCCAGGGCGGTCAAGCTGCCAACCCGGGCCTCGGGGCTGAAGCGTCCCTGCGGCGGTATCCTTTCGGACCAGCCCGCGTGAGGCCCCTATTCGGCATTGCTCCGGGTGGGGCTTGCCATACCGTCCCGGTTGCCCGGTCCGTGGTGGGCTCTTACCCCACCGTTTCACCGTTACCCTGCAAGCAGGGCAGTCTCTTCTCTGTGGCGCTTTCCCTGGGGTTGCCCCCGCCGGGCGTTACCCGGCACCCTTGCTTCATGGAGTCCGGACTTTCCTCGAGGCATTGCCGCCCCGCGGTCATCCAGCCATCCGCGCAAGGGCGACTTACGCGCCGACGGTGCCTGCGTCAATGGCCACAGCCCTTTGCACCGCATGCCCCGTGCCCAGCCGCAGGCGCATCAGCGGTGTCGCACCCGGTCCGGGAGCAATTGCCAAAGTCGGGGCTGACTGCGCCGTGCCAACTGCAAGCGATAGCGTCATCGGGCGGATCGGCTGACCGGTATCACGGTCGACAAGGACAATGGGTGGACCGATTGCGGCATGAAGCCAGCGGTCCCCCCATCGCATAAAGGCCGCCAAGACTGGCAGAAGCTCAGCCCCTTTTTCGGTCTGACGGTAATGCGGGATGCCTGCATTGCCGGGATCCGTTTCCCGTCGCAAGAACCCGTCCCGAACCAGCGCCGTCAGTCGGTCGCTCAGAATGTTGCGCGCGATGCCGAGTTTACGGGTCCGGAATTCTTGGTTTTCACCTCAGCCACAGCCTGGGCCTGGGCCTGGGCCTGGGCCTGGCGATGTACGCTTTGTTGATCTATCTCGGCAATGACCCTGCACTTGCAGGGATCAGGCTTGGCCTCTTGGCCGTCGCCTTGGCCTATCTTGCAATCTCGGTACGGTGCTGGTTCATCGGTCCCACTGGCAGCATGATTATCGTGGTTGGCCTAATGGGCCTCGGCTGGTGGACCTAAGAGCCGGGTGTAGAGGACATGCCCGACCCGAACCGCACTGCCAGATCATTTGCCAGGGCGATGTCGACATCATCCAAGTGTCCGCGGGCCCAGGGGCGGAACCGCAGGCGAAAGGCAGCCAGCAGGTCCTCTTCGGGGACATCCGGATAGCCAAACGCGCTGGCTGCGACAGCAAATGGCAGATCGTTGCCTTGTTCTTTTGGCTCTGGCCAGACGGACAGACCCATCAAAGCCAACCGTCGCCAGTCAAATCGGGGCCCAGGGTCGTGCTTGCGGCGGGGGGCCATGTCAGAATGGGCAATCACGCGATGCCGTGCGATTTTCCAGCGATCCATCACGCCAGTCAGAACCTCGGCAAGTGCCGCCATCTGCGCTTCGGGAAAGGGACCGTGGCCGGGATTGGTCAGTTCGATCCCGATGGAATGCGAATTGACATCTGTGATGGGTCCCCAAGCCCCGACACCGGCATGCCAGGCCCGCGCTTGCTCGGCGACCAACGGAACGACTGTTCCGTCCATTCCGATCAGGAAATGCGCCGACACTTCTGATGCAGGATCGCAAAGCCGCGCGTAAGCTACATCATGGTTGTCCATTCCAGTATAGTGCAACACGACCAATTCGGGTGTCGCGCCATCGCGCCGGTTGCCGAAATTAGGAGATGGAAACGCCGGCCCGCTCACCCTGGCTTGGCCCTAGCGCAGGGCGGAACGGAACGGGCGCGGATCCCAAGCACAGGCAAAGCCGTCGCCGTCCGGGTCAAGCCCCAACTTGTCCTTGTCGGGCCCGCCCTTGGCCAGAAATGCCTCTTGCGCAAGGTCGGGCGAGCCGTATTTGGCGCAGGCCCCGGCTGGATCGCTGGCGCGGAACGACGACCGCTTGTGCAGTTGCGTTCCCGGCGCATGGGTCGTCGCCAGCGCGTATTCAACGATGTTCGGGCCGGTTTCACCAGGACGTTGTGGGAGGGCACCGGGCTGTACCACGACATACTGAGACCGGTTCCGCTCGATCCGGGCCTTGTCGCTTTCGATGGTTTCGCGCTGGCTGACAGCGTCGAAATCCTGTTCATCCGAAATCCCGCCAGGCTTTGGCTGCATTTCGCCGCCCTCGACCTTGATCCCTGCAGGTGCATTGCCGCGTGGACGGCTGGGATCGCTAGGGTCGACCCCGATCAGTGCGCCAGAGGCCGCGACGGTCCTGCCGTCGGCTCGGTCAATCGCCGCGGCTGCACCTGCCGCTGAAAAGCCTGTGCCGCCTGCTGGGGGGACGCCGGTCGTCACCGCTGGGGACGCCGCAGCACTTCTGCGCTCAACATAAGTTCCGTAATCCGTGAACCCGACGCCAGCGTCACCTGAATCCGGGATCGGCGGTGTGCAAGCCGAAAGCCCAAGAGTGGCAATCGTCAAAATCAGGGTCATGCGCATGTGGATATCTCTGACGTTTTGCGGCGTTTTGGCGCGCTTACCACCATTTGTCGGCTTTGGCCACAAAGCCTGCAGACCGCTCCAGCACATAGGCGTGATTGAGTAGACCAGCCTCATCCCAGGGCCGCCCGATCAACTGCAAGCCCAAGGGCAAACCCTGGCGGTCCAACCCCACCGGAACAGCGACGCCAGGTAGGCCCGCAAGATTCACCGTTACGGTAAAGACATCGTTGAGATACATCTTGATCGGGTCCGCGTCCGCCATCTCGCCAAGGCCAAAGGCTGCACTGGGGGTGGCGGGCGTCAGGATGGCGTCGATGCCATCGGCGAATACCGTCTCGAAGTCGCGCTTGATCAATGCGCGAACGCGGCGGGCGCGGTTGTAATAGGCGTCATAGAACCCCGCCGACAGCACATAGGTACCGATCATCACGCGCCGTTGCACTTCGCGGCCAAAGCCTTCGGCGCGGGTCTTTTCGTACATCTCGGTGATGCCATCGCCTTGGGCCAGCTTGGCCCGATGGCCATAGCGAACACCGTCATACCGCGCGAGGTTCGATGACGCTTCGGCAGGTGCGATGACATAATAGGCGGGCAGCGCGTATTTCGTGTGCGGCAGGCTGATGTCGACAATCTCGGCCCCGGCATCCTTCATCATCGCGATGCCGGTGCGCCAAAGCGCCTCGATCTCGTCTGGCATACCGTCCATGCGGTATTCCCGCGGGATGCCGATCTTCCTGCCCTTGATGTCGCCAGTAAGGGCGGCTTCGAAATCCGGCACGGGGATGTCTGCGCTGGTGCTGTCCTTGGGATCATGCCCGGCCATCGCCCCCAGCATGATCGCGGCATCGCGCACCGACTTCGTCATCGGCCCCGCCTGATCGAGCGACGAAGCAAACGCCACGATTCCCCAGCGGCTGACGCGACCATAGGTCGGCTTGATCCCGACAATGCCGGTAAAAGCCGCAGGCTGGCGGATCGACCCGCCGGTATCGGTGCCCGTTGCTGCAAGACACATATCCGCCGCGACTGCCGATGCCGAGCCGCCCGACGACCCGCCGGGGGTCAGGTTGCGGCTGCCCACCTTCCACGGGTTGATCGCATTGCCATAGCAGGACGTCTCGTTCGACGACCCCATCGCAAATTCGTCCATGTTCAGCTTGCCCAGCATGACGGCACCAGCGTCGAACAACTGCGTGGTGACGGTGGACTCGTATTCGGGCTTGAACCCTTTGAGGATGTTGGAACCGGCTTGCGACGGCACACCCTTGGTGCAGAACAAATCCTTGATCCCCAAGGGTATGCCGCACATTGCGGGGGTGTCACCTGCCGCCAGTCGTGCGTCCGCCGCGCGCGCTTGATCCAGCGCGATCTCGGGCGTCTTGTGGACAAAGGCGTTCAGCCCGTCGCCGGCATCCATCGCGGTCAGGCAGGCCATGGTCAGATCGACCGCCGTCAGTTCCTTCTTGCGCAGCGCATCCCGTGCTGCGGCGATCGTCAGGCCGTTCGCGCCGCTCATTCGACCACCTTCGGCACCGCAAAGAACCCTTCGCGCGCGTCGGGTGCGTTCTTCAAGATCCGCGCCTGGATGTTGCCGTCGGTCACGACATCCGCCCGACGGCTCAGCCGCATCGGGGTCACGCTTGTCATCGGCTCCACCCCGGTCACATCGACCTCGTTCAACTGCGCCATAAACCCAAGAATGCCGGACAATTCGGCAGCCAAGGAAGGCAGAGCCGTCTCTTCCACCCGGATGCGGGCAAGCTTGGCCACTTTGCGTGCGGTATCGATGTCGATGGACATGTCGGACTCCGTTGATTGCGCCCCGTTTAGCGGCCCCTGTCCGGCCCTGCAAGCATCAGACTGACCCAAGCCAACCAAACGGGCGGCCGGGCCCCACAACCTAGGGGTCCCCGGGGCTCGGGCTCTGGCGGCAAGCCGATGTCGCGCCGCAGATGATTGCCCAACCCTACCGGCAATCCCCGTTCCACACGGGGCCTGGCCAGCAAAAGCCGCACCAAAAACACCCGCAACACGACCAAACGACCGTGCTCGGACAAAAGTTAATTCATCACCGAAGAAATGGATCTGCGATCATTGTTGGAAACTGCGTTCATAGATGATGTTGACCGGTGCGTTGCCGCGAACCGGCCCCTCTGAAACTGGGGTGAAATGCGCAGCTGCGCCTTTTTGGGCATGATGCAACGCGAGATTTAGGTCAGGGTTGGCAGGGCCGCTTGGACCGCTGTCGCGCCGGGATCAGCCCTGTCGGTGCAGTCCTGTGGCACGCGCATCGGCGGTCATGCCATATCCAAGGCACCAGAACAGGTCGGCGTTGATCATCTTCATGGGACGCCTCCTTGGCTGCGCGATTGTCAGGTGTTTTTTGCCAGATTTTGGGGCAGCGCGAAAGACAGCCGGCCGGTTGCGCGGCCCTGTCCAGCGAATAAGTGGCGCTGCGGACACAGCAACCTGTGGACAAGTCGGCCCGATCGGCGAGTCATGGCCGATCACATGGCGGTCCTTTGCCATGCCGCCTTTCCGGCACCACAGGATACTCGCGCCTGTCACAACGGCACCCTACCGTCCGGCATTCATCGCCTCGGAAAGGGTTCCCCCATGCAGATCACCTGGCTCGGCCATTCCGGCTTTCGCATCGACATCGAAAACACTGTTCTTCTGATCGATCCCTGGTTCACCGGAAATCCGATGTTCCCCGACCACTTGCGCCCGCAGGCAACCGCCCAAGTCAGCCATATCCTTGTCACGCACGGTCATGGCGACCACATGGGCGAGGCAATAGAACTTGCCCGCGATCTCGGCGTGCCGCTGGTCGGCCCCGTAGGTCTGATTCAGCGCCATGTCGCGCGCAGTGGCATCGACGGCATCGGTTTCAACCGGGGCGGCACGATCACGCTGGGCCAGGCGCGCATCACCATGGTTGCCGCCTCGCATTCCCTTTCGGCGCAGGAGGCGCAAGGCGTGACCCCCTATGCCGGGGCCGCCTGTGGCTACATGATTTCGGGCGAAGGCCACACCATCTATTTGTCTGGCGACACTGATATCATGGCGGATATGGGCTGGATGGCCGAGCTGCACCAACCTGATATCGGTCTTTTGGCGGCCGGGGGCCGTGTCACGATGGACATGGAGCGCGCGGCCTTTGCGGCGCGCAAGTATTTCAACTTTCGCACCGTGATCCCCTATCATTACAAAGGCTCGCCCGAACTGGCACAGGATGCCAGCCCCCTGCGCGCTGGCCTGCCCCCCGGGATCGAACTGGTGGAGCCGATCGTGATGGAGCCGATCCGTTTCGCCGCCGTTACCGAAGTGCGCGCCTATGCCCCGCGCCCTTTTGCAGAACCGCAACGCGCGAACGGAACGCTGCAACTGGTCTGATCCCGCTTTTTGCTACAGCACCGTCGTACACGAACACCCGGCCCTCTCCTCCCCCGACGAAGAGGCGGTCGGGGGTGGGGGAATATCCTGCCCCACCAGTGGCAGGCACACCTTGTCCCTTTTTCCCCACAAAGGCATGAGGGTGCCTGCCCGAAAACCGCTGCAAGCAGGTTCAGTGCACTAGAACGGCGCGACTTGAACCGGGCGCGGCACGCCCGGCAATGCACAAAGCATCTCATAAAGTAGGTTTGCACCGATTAGCGCGGTGTTGCCAGACGGATCATACGGCGGGGAGACTTCCACCAGATCGCCGCCCACCAGGTTCAATCCAGCCGCGCCCCGGATGATTTCAAACGCTTGCCAGGTCGACAGGCCCCCCGGCTCCACCGTGCCCGTGCCGGGGGCAAAGGCGGGGTCGAGGCTGTCGATGTCATAGGTCAGATATACTGGAGCGTCACCGATGACGGTGCGGACCTTGCCCATCAGCGGCACCAAGGACCGATGCCAGCACGCCTCGGCTTGCACCACGGTCCAGCCCTGTCCTCGCGCCCAGTTGAAATCCTCCGCCGCATATCCCGTGCCACGCAGCCCGATCTGAAAAACCTTGTCGTTTATCAGGCAGCCATCCTCCCACGCACGGCGGAACGGGCAGCCATGGGCGACTTTCTCGCCGAACATGGTGTCGTTGATGTCGGCATGGGCGTCGATATGGATCAGCGCGACGGGTCCGTGGCGTTTCTTGATTGCCCGCAGGATCGGCCAGGTCAGCGTGTGATCGCCCCCCATCGTCAGCGGGATCACCCCATGTGCCAGCACCCCGTCATAAAAGTCCGTGATGATGTCGACGGTCTTTTTCAGATCGAACGTGTTGATCGGGACGTCACCGATATCGGCCACCTGCAGATGATCAAACGGCGCCGCCCCCGTCGCCATGTTGTAGGGCCGCAGCATCCGGCTTTCGTCTCTGATCTGCCGAGGCCCGAGCCTAGTACCAGAGCGATTTGACGTCCCGTGGTCCATCGGAATACCGATAAAGGCGACATCCAGCCCCTCGGCATTGGCTTGTGTCGGCAGTCGCATGAACGTCGCAGGCCCGCCGAAGCGGGGCATCTCGTTGCCGCCAAGGGGCTGATTATATTTGCTCATTGTCTTTCCCGCGCAGCCAGTCGGTGATGATCGCCTTGTGCCGCTCGCCGGAATAACTCTGGAAATGCCCCGCATGCACCACCTGCACCGGCAGGCACAGCAGGCGTTCCATCGACACACGGTATTGCCATTGTTCCAAGGCGCTGGTGCCCTCGACCAGCTCACCGTCATAGACGATATCGCCGGAGAAGAGGACGCCTGTTGCGGCCTCCCACAAGGCAATTCCGCCCGGAGAATGCCCCGGCGTGTGGATCACCTCGAACTGCCGATCGCCCAGATCGACGATATCGCCATCCCACAAAATCCGGGTCGCCGGCCCTGCACCCACATTGTAGGCCTCGGACTGGTACGGCTCCGGCGGCAATGTCGCGAAAATCGCGTCCGTCACGTATTTGTCCGCGACGGTGTTCTGTCGCGTCGGTGCGCGCAGCAGATGCGCCTCAGCCCCATGGCAAGACCGGCAAGGAAATTCATGGTGACAGCCGATATGGTCGAAATGCGTATGGCTCGCCACCGCCTCCAGCGGCTTTTCGGTCACCAGCGCGACCTGATCGCGCAAGCTGACGACGCCCATCCCGCTGTCCACCAGCATGTCGCGGTCGCGACCCCGCACATGCCAGACGTTGCAGCGGAAAAACTCAAGGATATGCGGCTCATCGATATGGGAGACGCCGTCGCCCACGGATCGCACCCGCCACCAGTCCGAAGGTTTGGCCCTGTTCATGCGGTCAACAAAACATGCGCGCGGGCGCAAAGGTCAAGCACATCGCCGACATTGACGGCGGTTTCGGGCGGCAGATGCAGGATAAGATCCACATCCGGTGCGGCAAGCGGGGCGGCATGGGCGCGGATATGGGTGCCAAAGAACGCGAGAGCGGTGACCCGCGCGGACCCTAGTTTCAACGGGCCGTCCAGCCCGATTGCCTCTGGCCGGATGCACAAGGTCCCCGTCCCCTGCACCAATGGCCCCAACGCCGACTGTCCGTCCTTCACGGCAGTCTTGTTCACTTCCCCCATGAACCCGGCCGTGAATAGCGACCGTGGCCGCAGGTAAACCTCTTTCGGCGGACCGAAATCCTCGACCTGCCCCGCATTCATCACCACGATCCGGTCGGCAATCGCCATCGCCTCTTCCTGATCATGCGTCACATGCACAAAGGTCGTGCCGAGCCGCCGCTGCAGCGCCTTCAGCTCATCCTGCATCGCGCGGCGCAGCTTCAAATCCAGCGCCCCCAGCGGCTCATCGAGCAACAGCACGTCCGGCTCCACCGCCAGCGCCCGGGCCAACGCGACCCGCTGCCGCTGCCCGCCCGACAGCTCATGCGGTCGCCGGTCGCCGCGCCCCTCAAGGCCCACCAGTGCCAGCATTTCCTCGGCCTTCTGCCGCCGCGCCCCGGACGGCATCCCCCGCATCCGCAAGCCAAAGCCGACGTTGTCCAACAGCGTCAGATGCGGGAATAGCGCATAATCTTGAAACACCGTCGTCGTGGGCCGGTCCTTGGGCGCAATCCCCGCCATATCCCGCCCGCCGATCAACACGCGCCCCGAAGTCGGCTCAGTGAACCCACCGATCAGGTTCAGAAGCGTGGTCTTGCCACAGCCCGACGGCCCCAGAAGCACCACAAACTCCCCCGCCGCGATCTCGAGGCTGACCCCATCCAGCGCCTTGGCTGCGCCAAAACTCTGCGACACCGCGTCGATGGTCACTCCCGCCGTCATCCCCGCCTCCGCATCATCAACTCGCCCAGGATCACTGCCGTCACCGACACCAGAAACACCAGCGACCCCACTGCATTCGTTGCCGGCGACAGTCCCGACCGCAGCAAGGACCAGATCTCCACCGGCAGCGTCACATCGAACCGGGTCAGCAGGAACGCGATGATGAACTCGTCCCAGCTGAACGTCACCGACAGGAAAAACGCCGCCGCCATCGGGGCCGCCAGCATCGGTGCCGAGACATGCCACAACACCCGCGCCTCCGACGCCCCCAGATCCCGCGCCGCGCGCTCCGCCGACTTCTGCTGATCCCCCATCGCGGCGTAAAGGATCGCGAAACAGAGGGGCAGGTTGATCACCACATGGCCGATCCCCACCGTCCAGAGGCTTAGGCGAACGCCCGTCTGGTTGAACAGGCTCAACAATCCCAAGGCGATGATTAGATAACTGACAGTCATCGGCGCGATCAGTGCCCCCCGCATCCAGACCGATCCCGGCAGTTTTACCCGCGCCAAGGCGTGCGCGGCCAGAAACCCCAGCACCAGCGCCATCGCCGACGACACCAGCGCCACGATCAGCGAATTGCCCAAGGCCGCCATCAGGTCACGGTTCCCCAGCACCTGGGCATACCATTTCAGCGACACGCCCTGAAACGGTGGCACCGGCAGGCGCCCACCCTGGAACGAGAATGCCACCAGCACCGCAACGGGCAGAAAGATGAACACATAGGCCAGCGCCAGATAGGCCCAGGACGCAACCCGCATCACACCCGGTCCAACCTTAGCCAGCGCGCGCTCGCGACATAGGCGAGGCTTACGACCGCCATCAGGATCACGCTCAGCGCGCTCGCCAACGGGAAATTCCCCGACCGGCCCAATTGCAGCATGATCAGCTGCGGCAAGGTCAACTCATTGTTCCCGCCCAGGATTTGCGGCGTTATATAGTCGCCAATACACAAAACGAAGGTCAGGAACGCCCCCGTCACCACACCCGGCAGGGTCAGGGGCAGGATCACATGCCGGAACGTCGCCCAGCGCCCCGCCCCAAGGTCCGCCGCAGCGCGGGCATAGTTCGGCGACAGTTGGATCAGGTTGGCATAGATCGTCAGCGTCAACAGCATGACGAAGAAATGCACGAACCCGATCACCGTGGCATAGCGCGTCGCCACGATCTCCAACGGTTCGGCAATCACCCCTGCGCCCAGCAGCGCCTTGTTCAGAACCCCGTTCTGCCCGAGCACCAAAAGCCACGCATAGGACCGCACCACATACGACGTCCAGAACGGCAACACCGCCATGAGCAGCGCCAGCCGTTGCCACCGCGCAGGCACCCGAAACGCAATGATTGCCGCCAAAGGATAGGCCAAAACCACCGAAATCACCGTTACGATCACAGTAATCTCAAGCGAGTTCACCAGCGCCTTGAACAGCGTCCAGTCGGTGAAAAACCGCACGTAGTTGCCGGGGTCGAACCCATGGACAACCTCGCGCCCCTCCATATGCGCAAATGACAGCGCCACCATAGCCGCGAACGGCAGCACGAAGAACGCCGCCGTCCACAGCAAGGCCGGGGCCACAAGACCCCAGCCCAGCCTCCGTTCGGCCCGTGCAAGGCTCACTGCTGCAGCATTTCCGTCCAGAGGTCCTGCATCGCGGTATCAAGGGCCGCATCCGGGATCGGGTACAACTGCGCCCGGCTCAGAAACTCTTTCTGTTCATCCCAGCGCAGCACCGTCTTTTGCTCCGCCGTCAGCATGTCGCCCGCCTTGGCATTCGCGGGCATCCCCCAATAGCAGGCTGACGTCGCCAGCCGCGCCTGACCTTCAGGCCCGGTGATGTACTTGACGAACTCCAGCGCCATATCCGGCTGGGTTGATCCCGCCACCACCCCGATCGACTGCGCCCAGCGTAGGCCGCCTTGCTTCGGGATGGTCCAGTCGAGGTTGGGGTTGTCGGCCATCAGGACGGCGGTCAGCCACTCTCCTCCACCGATGACAATATCCACTTCGCCCGTCGCTAGCGCGGTCTGGCTGCTGACCACGTCCGAGACCTGCTTCGATGCGGCCTTCAGCTTGAAGAGCGGCTCCTTCAATCCTGCCAGCGCCTCCGCCGTGATGTCGGCGGTATTCACCCCCTGCCCCAAGGCGACCAGCCCCAGCACCGGCAGATAATAGTCATAGATCGCGATCCGACCGTCATACTTGCCGGACGTCAGGCTCGCCATGTCGTCCATGTCGGCCGGATCGACCTTGGTCTTGTCATAAGCCACCGTGTTGTAGCCGAATTTCTCCGTCACGGCGTAGGTCTTGCCGTCCACCGTGTTGTTCTCGGCCATCACAAGTTCGGGGAAAAAGTCGCCCGTGGGCAACGCGTCGGCGGGGATGTCGGCCAGATGCCCCCCCTCCACCGCGCGCTTCACGTCTACCGCGTCGATCACCAGAACGTCCCAGTCGCCGGGCTGCGACTGATCCAAGATCGCGAGGCCCGCCGCGGTCCCTTCATATTCCTTCAGGTTCACCTTGACGCCGAACTTCTCCTCGAACGGCGCGATCAGCGCGGGGTCGGTTTGGTCACACCAGACCAGCGCGTTCAACTCCTGCGCAAGGCCAGGCGAAGCGGCCATCAGGGCCAGCACCGAGGCGCCGGCAAGGGTCAGTTTCGGCATCATTCTCTCCTTGTTGACGGGCGACTCTCGCGGACGCACTCGACAAAAGAATGAAGTTCGTTCATTTTTGAAGTCAACTTCAAATATCGCCGGGACGCGGAAATTCATGCCCCAAGGTCTGCGCGCACGCGGAAAAGCCCAACGAAACCGCAGACTGCTTGAGGCGGCATCGACGCTGATCCGCGACCAGGGCTATGACCACGCACGCATCGAGGACATTGCCACACTGGCCGAAGTGTCGGTCGGGACGTTCTACAACTACTTTTCCACCAAGGGAGATCTGCTTCTGGCCATCGTGTCGATGGAGGTGGAGGAGGTTCTGGCGCAAGGGTCCGCCATTGTCGCCAACCCGGCCAGTGATCTGGACAGCACTTTGCGCGCGCTGATCGGCGGTTATCTCGACCACTCGCGGGTGTATCTGTCCAAGGAAATGTGGCGTCGCGCCATGGCGATTTCCATCGAGACCCCGGACACTCCGTTTTCGCGCCGCTATACTGAACTGGATGCCCTTTTGCGCCAGCAGGTCTGCGACGCCATCGCCGCCCTGCAACGCCGAGGTCGCGCCCGGATCGGGATTTCTGCGCAGGACGCAGGGGCACTTATCTTCAACAATCTCAACATGATGTTCATCGAGTTCGTGAAATCCGACCCAATGACACTGGACGAGCTTTTCGAGACGGTTGCCCGACAGAACCGCCCGCTGGTGGCGCTGCTGACGCCCTGATCCTTTTTTCCAGTTGGCCCAAATATCCCGGGGGTGCGGGGGCTGGCCCCCGTTTCCGCGCCCTACAACATCCCCGGCACCACCTGATCCGGGGGCCGATGCCCATCGGCAAAGGTCTTGATGTTGATGATGACCTTTTCGCCCATCTCGACTCTCCCCTCCAGCGTCGCCGACCCCATATGCGGCAACAGCACGACATTGGGCAGTTCCCGCAAGCGGGGATTGATCTCCACGCCCCGCTCATAGACATCCAGTCCCGCCCCGGCGATCTCACCGGCCCGCAGGCCTCGCGTCAGCGCGTTTTCGTCGATGATCTCGCCGCGACTGGTGTTCACAATGACTGCCGTCGGCTTCATCAACTTGAGCCGCCGCGCGTTCAGCAAGTGAAAGGTTGCAGGGGTATGCGGACAGTTGACGCTGATGATGTCCATCCGCGCGATCATCTGGTCCAGGCTTTCCCACCACGTCGCATCCAGCTCCGCCTCTACCTCGGGGCGCAGGCGTTTGCGGTTGTGGTAGTGCACCTGCAATCCAAACGCCTTAGCCCGCCGCGCCACCGCCTGCCCGATGCGACCCATGCCCAGGATACCCAACCGCCGCCCGCCCAAACGCCCGCCAAGATTGGCCATTGGCGACCAGCCGGGCCATTCGCCGCCCTGCATCACCGCCAGCCCCTGCGGGATGCGCCGCGTGACTGCAAGAATCAGTGCCATCACCATGTCGGCGGTGTCTTCGGTCACCACGCCCGGCGTGTTGGACACAAGGGTGCCGCGGCTGCGGGCGGTCGCCACATCGATATGATCGACGCCTGCACCATAACTTGCGATCAGCTTCAGCCGATCCCCGGCCTGCGCAATCAAGGCGGCGTCGATCTGATCGGTGATCGTTGGCACCAGCACGTCGGCCTCGCGCATGGCAGCGGCCAATTCGTCTCGGGTCATGCGCGTATCGGGGTCGCGCAAGCTGACGTCGAACAGTTCCATCATCCGGGTTTCGACCACCTGCGGCAGGCGTCTGGTAACAACAACACGCAATCGCGGCGCAGGCATGACGCAGTCCCCCTTGGGCTTTTCAATCGACTTCGTTCTTGGCAAAGTGGAACCAAGCGGGGCGATGCACAAGCCCCGGAACTAGCGGGGTGTTTCCGTCGGGTCCAGGCGGCCCGGCACCCCGAGGCCGCAGTGACAATGCCGTGGCGCCCGCAACTTGAGTTTCGGGCAAAGGGGCAGACAGGGGACGGGTGGAATGATGTGGTACCGGGTCGGTTTCTGGGCAGTCAGCGTTTGTCTCGCCTTGCTGACGCCAGCGATCCCCTTGGCCTTGGCTGAAGAGGCGGGATCAACCGCGCCTCCCGCACGGCCAACAATCGAGGCCGCCTTACCTATGCCCGCCGATGCAGCCGTGCTGCCGCCGCACGACCCGACCAAGGGGGCCGTCACCAACCTGCCGGTGCCGCGCTATGTCTCGCTCAAGACCAATGAGGGAAATGCCCGGCGTGGTCCGGGCCTGTCGCATCGCGTCGACTGGGTCTTTACGCGCGCGGGCATTCCTCTTCGGGTGACGGCCGAATATGAAAACTGGCGACGGATCGAGGATGCCGAGGGTGTCGGCGGCTGGGTGCACTATACACTTTTGTCGGGCGTAAGGTCGGTCCTCGTCACTCAGGACATGGCAGAGGTTCGCGCAAATCCCAAGGAAGACGCTGAGGTTGTTGTCCAAGCAGAACAGGGTGTTGTCGGCAAGCTTTTGGAATGCGATCCCGACTGGTGCCGCATTGCGATCGATGGCTACAAGGGCTGGGTAGAAAAGGCCTCGCTCTGGGGCGTCGATGCAGGCGAACTGGTGGAATGACCACGCCAGGCCACCAACGCCTTGTCCTGTCTGCCGGCCTCGCCTCGGTCGGGGTCGCGGCCCTGCTGGTCACGGTCAAGCTTTGGGCGCTCGGGGCGACAACGTCGCTGGCAGTGGCGGCATCGCTTGCAGACAGTGCCATGGACCTCATGACCTCGCTTGCCGCCCTTGCGGGAATTTTCTATGCCGCAAAACCCGCGGATGAAGATCATGCCTTTGGCCACACCTCGGCCGAGGATTTGACGGCGCTTGGACAGGCTTTGTTCATTCTGATCTCAGCGGGGGCCATTGGAACGGCAGCGGGTCTGCGTCTGATGTCGCCTGCCCCGCCCCCGCTGGAAGCCCAGGGGTCTGGGATCGCGGTCATGGTTTTCTCGATCCTTTTGACCGGCCTTCTGGTGCTCTGGCAGGGTCAGGTCGCCCGGGCCACCGGCAACCGGATCGTCGCGTCGGACCGGCTGCATTATCTGGGGGACCTTTTGCCCAATATCGGGGCCATTGCGGCACTCTGGGCCTCACGCTCTTTCGGCATGGTCGCGCTGGACAGCATCATCGCCCTCGGGACCGCAGGCCTTCTTGTGCTGGGGGCGCTGCGTATCGGCAAAGGGGCTTGGGATGCGCTTATGGACCGCCAGGCCGACCAGTCCGTCATCGACGGCATTGCGGACATCGCGCGGGGCTGGCCGGGCGTGCACGGCTTTCATGACCTCAAAACGCGGTCAGCCGGCAGCCGGATATTCGTCAATCTGCATGTCGAGCTGGATGGCGACCAGTCGTTGCGCGCTGCGCATGATATCGGAGCCTCTCTGCGCCGCGCGATACTGGCGCGCTATCCCCAGGCAGATGTGATCATCCACAAGGATGTCGTCCGAACAGATGCTGCGCTTTCCTCGATCAAGAATGACGCTAGGTCCTGACCAGATGCGGAGATTCCACAAAAGTACCGCAGAGAAATCTTGCTACCGGCGGTTGAATAAATTGACCAAACATGCCAATTGATCATTTGTACAAGAAAGCAGTTTTGGTGACCGAACGCCGGGCCTATCGCCGTGAACCCGAAGAAAAGCGCCGCGAGGCGCTGATTGCGGCTGCGCTGGATCTGGTGGCCGAAGGGGGACCCAAAGCCGCCACAGTGCGCGCCATTGCCGAACGCGCCGGGGTGACCGCTGGGCTGATCCGTCACTACTTTGCCTCCAAGGAAGATCTGTCGCAGGCCGCCTATCGTGCCCTGATGGACAGCATGACCGACGATACCAGCCACGTGCTGGACCATGCCCCACCCGATCCGATGGCACGACTTGCGGTGTTCGTGTCGGCAACCCTGCGACCGCCGGTGGTCGACGGCAGGGCGGTCGGACTTTGGGCCGGGTTCATTCACCAGGTTCGGTCTGACCCTGCCCTTCTGGCGGTCCACGAGGCATCCTACCTGCGGTTTCGCAATGCCCTTCAGGCCTTGATCGCCGCCTTGCCCCGTGCCGCCGACGAGGGACAACTACGACGCGAGGCCATCGCCTGCAACGCAGTCATTGACGGCCTTTGGCTCGAAGGATCAATCACGCCCGGCATCTTTGGCGACCGTGAGATCGAACGCATTGGCCTGACCTCGGTTGGTGCAATCCTTGGCATCAATCTCTCAGCGGCCCTGCCCGCCGATCGCGCCCCTTACCCCATTGCTGATTGAAAGTCGTTTCATGCGCTATGCAGCCGTCACTGATCGCTTGTCCAACCTTGGCGGTGCCAAATGGGAACTGCATGCCCGTGCCCGCACGATGAAAGCCGCGGGTCGCGACCTGATCGAACTGACCATCGGCGAGCCGGATGTGCCCACCCCGGAGAGTTTGATCGACGTTGCCCATGCCGCGATGCGGGCGGGCCGCACTGGCTATTCCAATGGCCGCGGCGAATCCGGTGTGCTTGACGCCCTGGCCAACCGCTATTCGACCCGCGTCGGCCGCCCGTTCGGGCCTGAACATATTCTTTGCCTGCCCGGTACGCAGACGGCTTTGTATCTGATCATGATGTCCTTGTTGGAGCATGGGGACGAAGTCCTTGTCGGCGATCCCGCCTATGCCACATATGACGGGCTGATCGCCGCCAGCGGCGCGTTGGCTGTTCCGGTGCCACTGCGTTCCGAGCATGATTTTCACATCCAGCCTGCCGACATCGCCGCACGGATCACGCCGCGCAGCCGGGTCCTGTTTCTGAACAGCCCACACAACCCGACCGGGGCTGTCCTTTCGATCGGCGAAATCGCTATCCTCGGTCGCCTGGCCGAACAACATGATCTTTGGATCGTCGCCGATGAAGTTTATGAGGATCTGGTTTTTCCCGGTGCCACCTTCGCCTCTCCCTTGTCGCTGCCCGATCTGGCGCACCGCACGATTGTCACCTCGTCGATCTCGAAATCGCACGCCTCGCCCGGCTTTCGGTCGGGCTGGTGCGTCGGTCCGGCAGAGTTCTGCGCCCGCGCCTTGCCCCTGTCGGAAACCATGCTCTTTGGCAGTCAGCCGTTCATCGCAGACATGACCGAGGCGGCGATCCGTGCGCCGTCGCCTGTGGCCTCAGCGATGGCCGGTCGGTTGGCTCGTCGCGCTGCCCTGTTCCATGACAACCTGACCGGCGTGGCAGGTCTTTCGGTCAGCCAGCCCCGCGCGGGCATGTTCACGCTGGTCGATATCCGCGCCACGGGACTTTCTGGGCGCGACTTCGCCCTTGGCCTCCTAGACTCCGAAAGCGTGGCAGTGATGCCGGGCGAAAGTTTTGGCACCAGCCTTGCGGGCTGGATCCGGTTGGCCCTGACGCAATCCGACGACCTGACCACCGAAGCTGCAGCCCGCATCGCGCGCTACGCCGCGCAGGTGACCAAGGCCTGAACAGAGGAACACAGGATGCGTACCGTTGGGGAAAGACTGGTGGAAGGGCTTGCAGCACGCGGGGTAACCGTCGTCTTCGGCATCCCCGGCGTGCATACGGTGGAGCTGTACCGAGGTCTGTCGGGCAGCCCGATACGCCATGTCACGGCCCGCCACGAGCAGGGTTGTGGCTTCATGGCGGACGGGTATGCACGGGTTTCGGGCAAGCCGGGAGTGGCTTTGGTGATCACCGGTCCCGGCCTGACCAATACCTTGACCGCGATGGCGCAGGCCCGGGCGGATTCCGTGCCAATGCTGGTGATTTCGGGCGTGAACCACGGATCGGTGCAGGGCCTTGGTCATGGCTGGCTGCACGAATTGCCGGAACAGGCGGCGATGGTCCGCGCGCTTTGTCCGACGCGCCAGATCAGCGATCCATCGGACGTCGGCAACGCGTTGGACTGGGCTTTCACCTTGCTGAGCAGTGGTCGTCCCGGCCCGGTGCATCTGGAAGTTCCGACCGACGTGATGTCGATGCCTTGCGCGCCATTGCCTGCTCCGGCACCGTATCCGGCGAAAGTGGTGCCCGGTGACAGCGATCTGGCGGACGCGGCCGCAAGACTGAACGCCGCCAGCCGTGTTGTGATCCTGTCCGGTGGTGGCGTCCGGGGTCAAGGGGACGTGCTGCGCGCCCTTGCCGAAAGACTTGATGCCCCCGTGGTGCAGACCAACAACGCGCGCGGCATCATGCACCGCCACCCGCTTTGCGTGCCCGCCTCGCCCAGCCTTGGCGCCACCCGTGCGCTGGTCAGAGCTGCCGATCAAGTCCTTGCCATCGGCACCGAGTTCGGGCCGACCGACTATGACATGTATGTCAACGCCGACTTTCCCGACATGCCGGGCCTGATCCGCATCGACGTGTCTCAGGCGCAACTGGACAGACGACCGGCCGCGGTCAAACTGTGCGGGGACGCCGGGATCACCATGGCTGCATTGCTGCCCCAACTTGCCGCCAAATCCGGTGACGGCGCCGCGCGTGGCAAAGTCGCATGCACCGCTGCGCGAGCCGAGCTGGCCGAGGCAAGCGCTGCCATGCCCGGCCAGTTGAAAATGGTCGAGGCGATCCGTGCCGCTAGCCCGAACTCCATCATTGTCGGCGACAGCACCCAGCCGGTCTATGCCGCAAGCCTGTTTTACAGCCATGACCGCCCCGGCGGATGGTTCAATGCCGCCACCGGATATGGTGCCTTGGGCTACGCCACCGGTGCTGCAGTTGGCGCGTCGATGGCAGCCCCGGGCGTGCCGGTCATCTGCCTGATCGGCGATGGCGGGCTGCAATTCAGCCCCGGCGAATTGCGCACCGCCGTCGATGAACACCTGCCCATCACTTTCGTTGTGTGGAACAATGCTGGCTTTCGAGAAATCGCTGACGCTATGCGGGGCGCGAATACCGAAGTGATCGGCTGCGCGCCCTCGCCGCTGAGGATGGAACCCTTCGCCGCTGCGTGCGACCTGCCGTTCCAGTCGGTAGTCGAGGACCCAGCCGCGCTTGCCGCCGCCCTCGGCAAACCCCACGAAGGTCCAAGGATGATCGAGGTGCGCGTCAGGAAGTAGGGGATCATCCCTCGCACCCCGCGTGTTATCCGGTCCCCCCTCATGTCATCCCCGCGCAGGCGGGGACCCAGCTTTGCCACGATGCACGGCGCAAGAACTGGGTCCCCGCC
>JANPBI010000146.1:0-14557 GCA_031430315.1 Rhodobacterales bacterium
GAATAGGTGTTCCGCGGACAGGATGTCGCGCGCCTTGTCGACCGGAATATCAAGAAACTCGGCCAGTGGAACGGTGTTTTCGTCCTGCGATGCAGCTTGCCGGATGCGCCGATAGCCTGCCAGCCCCATGTCCCGCAGCCGGTCGCTTTCGAACTTCATGTCATGCCGGATGGTCGGCAGAACCCGGTCGATGGTCTGTATCGGGGACTTCTCGCTGGCCAGACCGACCCGCTGCGCATGCCCGATCAGATAGTCGTCGGTAAATGTGCATTCGATCTCAAGGACCCTCACCGTCCCCTTGTCGAGGCTGAAATCCTGGATCAGGTCTGCGCTGGCCGGGTCGATGCAAAAGATCAACCGATCCGTCTGCCAGTAGTCGAACAGCATCCTGACCAGCGCGCGTCGGTGCCTGGTCCGTTTTTCGATGGTGTTCTGGATGCCACCCAAATCGGGAAGCGGTGTCGCATCTTCATTGAACACATAGTCGATGGCCGGCAGGTTTGTCGCCTGCCGGACACGTTCCACCAACCGTTTTGCCACGTGCCATTTCTTGCAGACGACCATCATCAGCGTGCGTTCACGTCCGATGCTGGCCTCATTCTCCCAGAACCGCGGTGCGAAACGACGTCCAATGCGGCCACGCCCTGTCAGAAACTCGAAAAGGCTGCGTCCTTCGTTCGATATCTGGAACTGGGCGCCCTTTGCCGAATAAAGCTCTCCCAAGCGCTGCTTGAGGTCCCGCGCCTCGGGACTGATCTTGCGGGCGAACAGGCAATCCTGACTGATCAACAGATCATACTGGTCGTTGTAGAACGTGACGGGCATCCCGTAGTCCGAAAAAAGCAGAAAGGTCAGCGTGCGCGATCGGATTTCCTGCCCTGCCACCAGATGACGCACCATAGTCTGGAAAAACGTTTCGTCCGGGATCCAGGTCGTGCGGAAAAACCGCATGATGTCACGGCGGCGCGCGCAAAGTTCCAACAGTGCCTCGATCGTGCGACGCCGCAGACACCACCACTGGCTACCGATCTGCATCACGATATCGTCAGGCACAGGGCGTTCCAGTTTCAGCTTTTGCTGCAAGGCCATCGCGCCGTAGAACAACTTTTTCTGGGTGCGTTCGTTGAACCAGTGGCGATAGATCAAGCGTTCATCCTTGATCCCCGTCTTGATCCAACCCGAAGAAAAGAAATCCACGCTTTCGATAAAGTCGACGTCGTTGCGGTCCAGAAAGTCGTGGCAGTACTCTGCCGACTTGATCGGCATGCAATCGCCAGACAAAAGATAGAAATGCGTGGCAGACGGAAAGGCGTCGACCGCTGCCTGCACGGCCAGCAGGGTTGCTTGGACCAGGCTCCATTCTCCCCAGCCACACTTGACCCGCGTGGACGCGAAAACCACCGATGGATTGCCAGCCAGTGCGCTGCGGATCGTGGCGTAATCTTGCGCCTTGGCGCGCGCATCAAAATGGATCGCCAGAAAATCGCCTGCCTGGGTCAGACGCTCGGCCTGCGCGATGATACCGGCAGGATCCTTGTGACACAGCAGGATAAACGCGATACGGGCCATTCAGGGATACCAAGTCCAAGCGGAGGATTGCACTGTTTCCATAAAGTGTCCCAACCCCGGTTGAAAAGACACTACTTCTTTGCTCTTTTGCTGTCAGCGTCCTATTGCGGCAGTTATTTGAGATACCACATGAGCTTTGGCGCAAAACGAGGATGGTTGTAATGGGTTTTCCCGGAACCTGGATGACGGAAAGCGAAAGCGTCGTCTATCGCGTGGTGCCGAAATGCGCCTGCTCGTCCATCGGGCAGATCATGTATTTTTCCGATCACGGCGCGTTTTTTGATGGCGATATCCATGATGCAACTAAGGGCCTGCACAAATGGGCGCTTGAAGCCAGTCAGCCGCTGATCGAGCGCAACGTCAAAACCCACAAATCCTATGCCTTCACCTGCGTGCGCAACCCCTACTCCCGCATCCTTTCGTCGTTCTTCGACAAGATCTGCGGCGTCCAGCGGAATGGAAAGCGGTATCGCGGGAACCTGGTGCCCCTGCTGACGCAGAAATACGGGATCGACGTCGGCGGACCGGAGGGGAAGGAAGACTTTGACCAGATCGCCAGTTTCCGGCGTTTTCTCTTGTTCGCGCGCGACACGGTTCGCTGGAAAAAACCGATGGAGCCCGACATCCACTGGTCCGCAATGTCGGGGCATGTCTCGACCTACATCGTCAACGGCGGGCGTTACGACCATGTGTTCTTCACCGAAAAGTTCGACGAGGGAATGCAGGTCGTGCTGGACAACATCAAGGTGAAGCACAAGATAAACCTGAAGAAAATTCCAAAGTTCAACGAAAGTGAAGGCCACGGGCCGAAACGGGCCCACCCGGTTGAGGCCTATTTCGACGACCTGTCGATGCACCTGGTCTGGGAAATCTACAAACGTGACTTTCAGACCTTCAAATACGATTTCGAGAATCCGGCAAACAAGATGCCCATTGCCGAGATAGACTTGGACGAGGTGCATGCCCGGTTGGGTGAGTGATGGTCCAGGCGGGGTATTCCGGCACACCGTTGATCCGCAAACTGGGGTTTACGGGCGCGCAACCGGCCTTCGTCATCAATCCACCGCGTCCCTATTCGGAGCTTCTGGACCAGGCAGTACAGGTCGGCATCCTGCCATCAAGTGGCGTGGTGCCGGACGGCACTGTCTATCTGCATCTCTTCACTTCATTCCGCGATGAAATGCAGCAAGTGCTGACCTCGGCCCGGCACAGGCTGGCCCCTCATGGGACGGTCTGGCTGTCCTGGCCCAAAAAGGCATCAAAGGTTCCCACCGATATCACCGAAGATACGATCCGCGAGGTATGCCTGCCGATGGGCTATGTCGACGTCAAGGTCTGCGCAGTCGACAAAGTCTGGTCGGGACTAAAGCTGGTGATCCGCAAGGAACTGCGCTGAACAGCCTGTGCCGGTCGGGTGAAACATCTCAGTATTTGCTTTGATACCGTTTCTGTCTTCCCCGGTAAGTAGGCGACTTTCAGCCGAGACTGCTGCTCGTCCCAATTCCGCCGTTCTTTGCCTAGGGTTTGTCCAAATGGCTGCCTAGCGTCATTCGTTGGAAGATAAATCGCGGCATGGAGTGCGACTGTGATTTCTTTTTGGGGCGGCGATTACGGGACAGACATGCTTGACCAGACGATGATGATTGATCTTGCCCGCTATGCCCACATTCTGGCTGTTGCGATCGGCTTGGGGACTGCATTCTTAGCCGACTACCACCTGTTGTCGCGGCTGCGCCATCCGGTTGACGACAGCTTTCTTGACTCGCTGGACCTTTACCACTCGGTCGTCTGGAAAATGATCCTGGCGATGTGGATCACCGGCTTCATCCTGATAGGGATTCGCACGGGGTTCGTGTTGTCAAACTTTTCGCCAAAACTGATCAGCAAGCTGGTGACCGTCGGCATCCTGACCGCCAATGCCGCCCTGATCAGTCGTTTCGCGATGCCGGTTATCCGGGCCGCGCGGGGCCGCAGCGTCCTGTGGCTGCCGCGCAAGACCAAACTTGGCTTGGCGATCATTGGCGCGATTTCATCGGCAAGCTGGCTGTTGGCGCTTGCCATGGGCAGCAGCAAGGTACTTGCAGCCAGCAGCGGCTCAGTCTTCCTGGTCTTGTTGCCGCTGGCTTATGGAACAGCGGTGGTTCTGGCGCTGGCGACCATTGGCGTTGGCAGCAAACTGATCAAGGCGCAGGTTTCCTGGCCCAAAAGTGGTCCTTTTCCTGCCGCTACAGCCACGCCACGCGCGTTGGTCCCAAGCCCGATCCCGGCGGAATAGTCGCGCCGTTGGGGCGTTTTAGATCAACCCTTTGGCCCGGAACAGCGCCTTGAGATCAGCCTCGGGGCGCGCGCCGAAATGGCTGATGACTTCAGCCGCCGCCACGCAGCCCATGGCCCCCGCGGTGGCCAGAGTCTGCCCTGTTGCCATCCCGTAAAGGAAGCCCGCGGCGAACTGGTCTCCTGCCCCGGTGGCATCGACCGGCACGACGCGGTGCACCGGCACTTCGACCCGTTCGTCACCGCGCATAAGGATCACGTCCGACCCCGACCGTGTGCAAACCACGACGGGGCAATCCTTGCGTGCCAGGGCAAGCGCTGTCTCCAGATCCTCGGTCTGGTACAGCGAGGTCCATTCGTGCCGGTTGCCGATCACATAATCCATATCTTCTGCCACCAGACGCTGGAAATCCGCACGGTGACGGTCGACGCAGAAAGGATCGCTGAGCGCGATGCCCGCCTTGCCGCCGCCCTTGTGGCAATCGCGTGCGGCTTGCAGGAAGGCCTGCTTGCCCTTGTCCTTGTCGAACAGATAACCCTCAAGGAACAGGTAGTCCGTCTGGCCGGTGACCGACGCGGACGCATCTGCCGGGCTGACATCGGCCGAGATGCCCAGATAGGTGTTCATTGACCGCTCGCCATCTGGCGTCACAAAGATCATCGAACGTGACGTCGGCAGGTCGGCATCCGCGACCGGCGGGTTGGGAAAATCAGTCCCTTCGGCCACAAGCGACCGCGCATAGAACCGCCCCAGCGCATCGTCGCGTACGCGGCCGACAAAGGCGGTCTTCATTCCAAGATTGCCGAGGCCCGCCAGGGTATTGGCCACCGACCCGCCCGGTGCCTCGGTCCGGTCGCGCATGGCGCCATACAGCATCTCGCCGCGTTCGCGTTCGACCAGTTGCATGACGCCCTTGGTGATGCCCATGAGGTCCAGGAAGGTGTCTTCGGTCTGGCTCAATACGTCGACGATGGCGTTGCCAATGCCGACAACCTGATAGCGTGTCATATGGTCTTGTCCTCGAACTGGCACCACTCCGCAATGGGACAGATGCCGCATTTGGGTTTGCGCGCGACGCAGATATACCGTCCGTGCAGGATCAGCCAGTGATGCGCGTGTTTTTGGAACTCGGCCGGAACATTGTCCTCGATGGCACGTTCCACCGCGACCTCATCCTTGCCGGGGGCGATGCCTGTACGGTTTCCGACGCGAAAGATGTGGGTGTCGACGGCCTGCGCAGGCTGGTGGAACCACATATTCAGAACAACATTCGCCGTTTTGCGCCCGACACCGGGCAGGGATTGCAGGGCGGCGCGGCTGGAGGGGACCTCGCCGTTGTAACGGTCGATCAGGATGCGGCTGAGGGCGATCACGTTCTTAGCTTTGTTGCGGAAAAGACCAATGGTCTTGATATGCTCGGTCAAACCAGCTTCACCCAACGCCAGCATCTTGGCAGGCGTGTCGGCCACCGCGAACAGTGCCCGCGTCGCCTTGTTCACGCCGACATCCGTCGCCTGCGCCGACAGGGCGACGGCCACGACCAGGGTAAAGGCGTTCAGATGTTCGAGCTCACCCTTCGGCTCCGGTTCGCCCATGCGGAACCGGGTGAAGATCGCGCGCATTGTCGGATAGTCGAGCTGCCGTGCCATCTGCAACCTATGCCAGCCGCCCTGCCGCCCGACAAGCATTAGGCGCAGAATTCGGGTCGCAGATGGCAGGGATGCCGCCTATCTAGGGGATCAAGGAGAATGCCCATGACCGACCAATCCCCCGCCTACCATTATTCCGTCATCGCCCGCGCCCTGAAGATCATCGATGCGGGCGGACCCGGCCTGACGCTGGATGACCTTGCCGCGCAGATGGGCATGAGCCCTGCGCATTTCCAGCGCACCTTTTCGCAATGGGTCGGCGTCAGCCCCAAGCGGTACCAGCAATACCTGACGCTGGACCATGCGCGCCGCCTGCTGGCAGAACGCCACACCACGCTGGAGACTGCGCATGAGGTGGGGCTGTCAGGCGGCGGCAGGCTGCATGACCTGTTCCTGACCTGGGAGGCGATGTCGCCAGGTGACTATGCCCGTGCCGGGGCGGGCCTGACGATCTATTGGGGCTGGTTCGAAAGCCCGTTTGGTCCGGCCATCGTGATGGGCACCGACAAGGGCCTGTGCGGCATGGGGTTCGCCGCCGAGATGGGCGAGGCGGCGGCGATGGAGGATTTGCTCCACCGCTGGCCAAAGGCGGATTTCGTCGAGGACCCGATGCGTCTGCGTCCTTGGGTCCTGCGCGCCTTTGGCGCAGAGCCTGACCAAGGCCCGCCGCTTTACCTGATCGGGGCCCCCTTTCAGCTCAAGGTCTGGGAAGCATTGATGCGCGTCCCTTCTGGGCATGTGACGACCTATTCCGACATCGCCATGGCCATCGGCCATCCGGCGGCGATGCGGGCGGTGGGGTCCGCCGTCGGGCGCAATCCGATCAGCTTTCTGATCCCTTGCCACCGGGCGCTGCGGCGCGACGGCGGGCTTGGCGGATACCATTGGGGATTGCCCACAAAGCGCAGTATCCTTGCCTGGGAGGCCGCGCGCACGCAGATGTGAGCCCTGCCGATGATGCGCGGATGACTGCCGATCCCTGCGGCCCCTGTAAGTCTTTCGCGACTGCTGGTATAACCTGCCCCGAGCCCGAGAAACGGGCCGGTGACTATTCGAGGCAGAGCAATGATGACAAAACTATCCCTGACACTGGCTTGCACCAGCCTTTTGGCGCTGAGCGCTTGCGTCAATCCCATCGCGGGGCCAGGTGATCCCAACCAGCGCGCCAAGACCGGTGCCGTGACCGGCGCGCTTGCCGGCGCCCTGCTCGGCGGATCTGGCGGTGACGAAAGCCTGGGTCGCACCGTCGCAGGGGCTGCCATCGGCGCCGCAATCGGCGGGGCAATTGGTGCCGGACTTGACCAGCAAGCCCGCGAACTGCGCGGATCGCTCAATTCCGACATCTCGGTCACCAACAATGGTGACTATCTGGTCGTGAACATGCCACAGGATCTGTTGTTTGCAGTCGATAGCGCAGCGCTTCAGCCGACGCTGACCAATGACATCCGTACAGTCGCCGCGAGCTTGATCAAATACCCCAACAGCCGGATCGAAGTGATCGGTCATACTGACAATTCCGGAGACGAGGCCTATAATCAGGATCTCTCGCAGCGCCGGGCTGTGTCGGTCGCCAATGTGTTGCGGGACAATGGGGTGCCGAACGGCCGTCTGACGGCCTATGGCCGGGGTGAAGATCAACCCGTTGCCACCAACGGAACGCCAGCAGGTCGCGCGTTGAATCGCCGGGTCGAAATCATCATCCGCCCGACCGCCTGACGCCTGTTCGGCTTTGCGAAACAGACGGGGGGCCCGGAAGACTGACCGGGTTCCCCTTTTTACATTGAGTAGTGGCTGCTCTGGTCATATGTTCTGACCAATCCGGAGCAAGCCGATGCCTTTTTCCAAAATCACCCCCGACAAACTCTCAAACGCAGTCATTCGTCAGATCGAGCTTTTGATCCTGCGTGGAATCCTGCGGCCAGGAGAGCGGCTGCCCGCTGAACGAGAACTGGCCGACCGTCTGGGTGTCTCACGTCCTTCCCTGCGCGATGCCATTGCCGAGTTGCAGATAAAGGGCTTGCTGTCCACGCGCCCAGGTGCCGGCATTTTCGTCGCGGATGTCCTGGGGTCAGCATTTTCCGCAGGTCTGGTCCAGCTTTTCGCGTCGCATCAAGAGGCGGTCTTTGACTATGTCAGTTTCCGCAAGGACATGGAGGGGCTGGCCGCCGAACGCGCCGCGCAATACGCCTCTGACACCGACCTGAAAGTCGTGGCGATGATCTTTGACAAGATGGAAGCAGCCCATCAGAAACGCGATCCGACGGACGAAGCGGAACTGGATGCCGCGTTTCATCTGTCGATCATCGAAGCGAGCCATAACGTCGTCATGCTGCATATGATGCGGTCAATGTACGACCTGCTGCGCCAGGGGGTGTTCTACAACCGGCAGGTCATGTTTCGCAACCGGATGACGCGCGATCATCTTCTGGATCAGCACCGCGCGATCAATGGCGCTTTACAAGCCCGGGACCCGGCCGCTGCGCGTGCGGCGGTCGAGGCGCATATGGGATTTGTCGAAAAATCTCTGGCGGACCAGCTACGCGAAAACGAACATGAGGCGATTGCCCGCCAGCGGTTTGAACACGAGCGGGCCCGCGATCTTTGAAAATCATAAAACCCGGACCTTACGGCCCGGGGTTTCTACAGTTTCATTAAGAAGTTAGCCTAGTGAAAGCGGGTTTCGACCTGGGCAATCGCATCGTCGATAGACTGAGAAGTCGAGGCCTTGGTCATCTGCTTGCCCAAAACGTCGCTTGCGACGCTGACCGCAAGGGCCACCGCTTTTTCGCGCACATCGCGCATGACGGCATTTTCCGATGCGGTGATCTGTTCTTCGGCAGCAGCGATCCGACGGGTGATGGATTTGGCCAGATCCTGCTTGGCCTGCTTGGACGCCGCCATCGCTTCGTCCCGCGCGGTCGCCACGATCCGGTCCGCCTGTTCGCGCATTTCGGCCTGTTTGCGTTCATAGGAGGCAAGGATCGTCTTGGCCTCTTCGCGCAAGGCTCGGGCCTCGTTCAGGTCGGACTTTATCTGGGCGGCACGCGCGTCAAGCATGCCCGTCAGTTTGCCCGGCACACCATAATAGACGAGGATGCCGACAAAACAGATAAAGGCGATCAGGACCACAAAGTTGGTGTTGCCAAGTGAAAAGAAAGGACCGCTAGCGGCAAGCGCGGGCGAAGCTGCCAGCACAAGGATCGGGATCAATCGGATCATCGCATCATCCTTTCAGACGCGCGGACATTGCCGCGGCAATCGTCTTGGCATCGGCAGTGCCACCCACGGCAGCAACCAGCGCCCCGACCGTATCATGGGCCACTTCGCCTACTGCTGCCATGGCACCCGCCTGGATTTCGGCCAGCCGCTTTTCCGCTTCGGCGGATTTTGCGGCAATCTCGGCGTCGGCCTTGGCTATCGCGATGTCGAGGTCCTTTTGGATCTCGGACCGCGTGGTGGCAGCGATTTTACCGGCCTCGGCCCGGGCCAGGGCTAGGGCGTCGTTATAGGCTTTTTCCGCCGCGACGGCCTTTTGCTTCAGTTCTTCGGCTGTGGCGAGGTCATTGGCAATCGTGCCCCGACGTTCGGCCAGAACCCCACCGATGCGCGGCAAGGCGATGCGGGTCAGCACGAGGTAGATCACGACAAGCGTGACCGCGAGCCAGAAGATCTGGTTCGGCCAGGTGGAAAAATCCAGCTGCGGCATGCCCGCCTTTTCGGCGTGCTCGGCAGCCCCTGTTGCGGCTTCTGTCGCCATCTTGTCGCTCCTTTGCGAAACCCTGTGGTCGCCGGCCAGTGGGGCAGCCCCGCTGGCCGATCCTAAAGTTCACAAGGACTTAGACGGCGAACATCAGCAGCAGGGCGATCAGGAACGAAAAGATGCCCAGAGCTTCGGCGAACGCGATGCCGACGAAGAGGTTGGCCATCTGGCCCGGGGCTGCCGACGGGTTGCGCAGGGCACCCGACAGGAAGTTGCCGGCAATGTGGCCCACGCCGATGCCAGCGCCGCCGAGACCCATCGTGGCCAGACCGGCACCGATGAACTTGCCCATTTCTGCGATATCGCCTTCCATTTGGTAGCTCCTTTTTGGAATTGGCTGAAAGTTGGTTCGAACCCTAGTGGTGAGCGTCGCCGACGGCGTCGCGCAGGTACACACAGGTCAGAATGGTGAAGACGTAGGCCTGGACGGCTGCGACCAGCAGTTCAAGACCGTAGATGGCGGCAATGGCGGCAATCGGGACAACCGAGGCGACACCCATCGCCCCGGCAAACCCTGCAAAGACCTTGATCACAGCGTGACCGGCCATCAGGTTGCCGCCAAGACGAATGGAATGCGACAGGGGCCGCACGAAGTAGGAAATGATCTCGATCATCGCCAGTATTGGCCGGAGGACCAGTGGGGCTGAGGAAACCCAGAACATTTTCAGAAAGCCCGGGCCCTTGCGAACAAAGCCGACGATCGTGACCGTCAGGAAGACCAAAAGCGCGAGGGTCGCGGTTACAGCGATGTGCGAGGTCGTAGTGAACGACATCGGTATCAGGCCCAACATGTTGGAAAGAAACACGAAAAGGAACAGCGTCAGCACATAGGGGAAGAACTTGACGCCTTCGTGCCCGGCGACCTCTTCGACCATGTTGTAGATGAAGCCGTAGATCATTTCGGCGATGGATTGGCTGCGGGTCGGGATGATGGCGCGGCGGCGCGTGCCGAACACGAGAAGTACCACGACACACAGGACCGCGATGGCCATCCACAGCGTCACGTTGGTCGGCTGATACCAGGCGATATTCGTGGTACATTCGTTCAGGGGAGTGGCGACGTCGTCGGTGCAGAACAGTTTCTTGACGATGAACTGATCCATTGGATGGATCTGCAAACCACCGCTTGCGTGTTCTGCTGCCTCGCCCGCCATGCCTAGTCCCCTTTGCCCGTCGCGGGATCAACCGCTTTGGTCTTTGCCAGTTGCCTTGCGGACCCCAGCATCGTCTTGATGCCTGCCGCAAAGCCGATCAGGGAAAAGATGATCAGGAAGATCGGCAGCGTGCCAAAAAGCACATCCAGCCCGTAACCGATCGCCATGCCGAGGATCATCCCGGTACAAAGCTCGATCACCATCCTCCAGGCCACCTCTCCTTGAGAGAACCCCTTGACCGTGTTGGTCTGCGCCGGTTTTGGCTTTTCCCTCAACCCTTCGAGCCGCGCCTCAAGCTGACGCAGGCGGTCGGGATCGGGTTCCAAGGCCATGGCTACACCCCATCACAGTTGGTGGCATGTCTAGTGGGGCGGTGCGTCCGAGTCAACGGGGGAAGACCGGACGGGAAGCACCCTTAAACAACTGCCATATATGGATATTTTTTCCAAGAGGAAATGCTCTGATGGGGCCTAAGACCAATAGCGACAGGTGGTGATATTCAACCATCCGGTTGACGATCTCGCCCTGCCCTGCCCATAGTCACCCCATGGCGCAGCCCCTTGATACCGTGTTTTCAGCCCTTGCCGACCCAACCCGGCGGGCGATCCTGGCCATGCTACTGGAAGACGACATGGCAGTCACGGACGTAGCCGAACCCTTCAAGATGAGCCTTGCCGCAATCTCCAAGCACCTGACCGTGCTGGCGGAGGCGGGACTGATTGCCCGTGAGCGGCGGGGGCGGGTGATCTGGTGCAAGCTGGAGCCGGATGCGATGCGGGCTGCATCCGTCTGGATGCAAGGGTTCGGGCAGTTCGAGCCGGTTGATCTGGACGCGTTCGAGCGGTTTCTGGAAGGGGAACTGGCCGAGGATCGCCCCGAAGCGGGGTAAAAGCGGGCGTATGCCACGCGTCGGGCATCTGTCGGGCATCTGTCGGGGATCTGTCGGGGATCTGTCGGGCATCCGTCACGACAACTTTCGGGCAGGGTCAGGGCTGGAACCGGCCTGCAAATTGCGCGCGCAGTGCGGCCTTTTGCACCTTGCCCATCGCGTTTCTCGGCAAGGCGTCGACGACCACAGCGGCTTTCGGCTGCTTGAACCGGGCGAGGCGGTCGCGGATCGCTGACATCGCCGCATCGGGTGACAAGGTCGGGTCGGTCAAGGTCAGGACGGCAAAAACCGCTTCGCCGAAATCCGGATGCGGCAGGCCGATGACAGCGGACTCGGCGACGCCGGGGACGGCATCGAGCGCCTCCTCGACCTCGATCGGGTAGACATTGAAGCCGCCGGTGATGATCAGGTCCTTGGCACGCCCGACGATGTGCAGGTAGCCGTCAGCGTCGGTCCGGCCCAGATCGCCGGTGATGAACCAGCCATCGGGGCTCAGTTCCTCGGCGGTTTTGTCAGGCATGTTCCAGTAGCCCTTGAAGACGTTTGGGCCGCGCACCTCGATGCCGCCGACCTCGCCTTGGGGAACCTGGGCGCTATCGGCCATGATCCGCAATTCCACCCCCGGCAGGGGCATGCCTACTGTCCCCGCCCGGCGCTCGCCCTCATAGGGGTTGGAGGTGTTCATGTTGGTTTCGGTCATCCCGTAGCGTTCGAGGATGCGGTGGCCGGTGCGGGCGTGAAATGCTGTGTGGGTTTCGGCCAGCAAGGGTGCGGAGCCGGAGACGAAGAGGCGCATGTGGGCCGTAAGGTCTCGGGTGAAGCGGGGATCGTCGAGCAGACGGGTGTAGAAGGTGGGGACACCCATCATTGCCGTTGCCATTGGCATCAGGGACAGCACGGTGTTGGTGTCAAAGCCGGGAAGAAAGATCATCTGGCCGCCGGTCAGGAGTGCTATGTTGGAGGCGACAAAGAGGCCGTGGGTGTGAAAGATCGGCAGCGCATGCAAAAGGACATCGCGGTCGGTGAAGCGCCAGAGGTCTGCGAGGGTTTCGGCGTTCGACAACAGGTTGCGATGGGTCAGCATCGCCCCCTTCGAGCGACCCGTGGTGCCGGAGGTGTAGAGGATCGCCGCAAGATCGTCCGGGCCACGTGGAACCGGAGAGATGTGGGTAGGAATACGGTGCGGTGCGGGGTCCAGCGTCCCTGACCCATCTGCGGCCAGCGTGGCCAGTCCTATGCCGTTCGCGCGCGCCAGAGGGGACAGATCGGCGTGCCGCGCGGGGGCAATGACAAAAAGGCCGGGTGTTGCATCGCCGACGAAGTAGTCGACCTCATGCGCCGTGTAGGCAGGATTGAGCGGAAGAAAGACCGCACCGACGGCCAAAGTCGCCGCATAAAGCGCCAATGCAGGGGGCGATTTGTCGGCCTGCACCGCCACGCGGTCGCCGGGCCGCACCCCCCTGTCCAAAAGGATCTGGGCAAAACGGCGGATCGTGCCGTGGAAATCTGCGCCCGAAACGTGCCCCCCATCCGCCAGAAGCAGCAAGGGGCTCTGCCGGTCCGCAAGAGGGGCAAAAAGAGCGTCAAACACCAGGTTAGCCATGATTCAACCTCATTTGCTGCCGGGTTCGGCCATTTTCAGGGGTTTTTTGCTGCAAACTTCGCGAAACTCCCCCCTAAACAGGACCCTGCCGAAACGCATTGTTTCGCGCAATTCCCTCAAATGCCCTGCTTTGCGCCCCAGTTCTGCCCTGAGCGGATAGCAACCTTGGATTGTGAAAACTTTAGGGAGGTCATCATGAAAGCAAGTCTCGCACTGGTCCAGCGTCTGGGGTTCTTTTCGCAAAAGCCGCCAGCCAATGATCAAACCGATGACCGTTACGACATGCGCTTGCAGCGTCTGGTCCGCCCGACCGAAGGGGCCATGCCCAAGGGTCTGGTGTTCAAAACGTCACGCTGACGCCCGGCAACCGCAGGGCGTGCATGAGGTCACGGACCTCTTGCCTTGCGGCAATGTTGGACAGGTTCAGCTGGTCGACGCCGGTATCCTTGAGATCCAATAGCGTCAGACCCCGCGGGAACAGCTCGCGGAAGATCACGCGTTCGGAAAATCCAGGCGCCACGCGAAAACCGATGCGCCGCGACAGTTCTTCAAGCGCTGCCCCCACCTTTTTCTTGTTGTGCATCTGTTGCGCGCCCAGCCGGTTGCGCAACACGATCCAGTCGATGGGTTTGAGGCCAGCCTGCGCGCGCAGCTGCCGTGCCCCCCACACCATTTCGGAATAAATCGAGGGGCCTTTAACGCGCCCCGTCTCCACATCCATTCGCGCCAACAGGTCGAAATCTACAAAGCTGTCGTTCAGTGGCGTGATCAGCGTGTCGGCCAGCGAATGGGCGACCTGGGACAGGCGGGTATGGCTGCCGGGGCAGTCGATGACGATGAAGTCCGAGGCAGGCTCCATCTGCGTGATGGCGGCTGACAGGCGTTGGTCAAAAGGGTTTTCGCCCGGCGGCAACGAGGCAGGGTCGATCTCTGGCAGATCGTGGTAGTCGGGGCTGGACAGGGACAGACCTGCCCGCGCCAGATAGGCGCGGCGGTTCTCGACATAGCGGCCGAAAGTTTTTTGTCGCAGGTCAAGATCAAGGGCACCGACCTGGTGGCCCATGCGGACCAAAGCTGTCGCCACATGCATGCAGGTCGTGGACTTGCCCGAACCGCCCTTTTCGTTCCCGACAACGATGATATGCGCCATGATCGACCCGCGCCCCCAACTGGTCCCGTCTTGTCTGTTATTGACAAGCCTTGGCGTCAGAGGAAAGCCCTGAATCCATGGGAAGGTGGGGAAAGGGCAAGTTGTGGCGAGGTTGCGCGGGTCGCCGCACCGCTTGCATCATCGACGGAAAACAAAAACGCCGCCCGGATGGGGGCGGCGTTCTTTGCGGCGTTCGACGGATCCTAGAACCCGAGGCCCGCGTATTTGTTCTTGAACTTTGACACACGGCCACCGGTGTCCATCAGCTTGGCATTGCCGCCGGTCCAGGCGGGGTGCGCCAGCGGGTCGATGTCGAGCGCCATCTGGTCGCCTTCCTTGCCCCAGGTGGACTTGGTCTGGAAGGTGGAGCCGTCGGTCATCTTGACGGTGATGAAGTGGTATTCTGGATGGATGCCTTGTTTCATCGGGACCGCTCCTATTCCGACTTTTCTTTGTAATTGGTCTCTTCAGCGATGCGGGCGGATTTGCCGCGGCGGTCGCGAAGGTA
>JANPBI010000147.1:0-30391 GCA_031430315.1 Rhodobacterales bacterium
CCGTCTGGCGCGGGCATCTCGTAGTAGACGGCACCGGCCGCTTGAGCACGGGCATGGGTGCCTGCGGGGAAGTGGGAAAAGCTGATATTGGCATCAGCCGGGTACATTAGGACGATGTCGTTCATCTGCCGCAGCCCCTCGACCAGATGCGCGCCCATCGCGTTCGCTTGTCCCGCGAGCCGCAGCCACAAGCAATCGGTCAAGTAAGCCTCCATCTGCGCGGCCAAAAAGCGGTTCTTGGACGACAGATGCCCGCCCCGCTTGCGCCGCAGCTCGAACTCCCACGCCTTGGCCGGGTCGAACATCACAACCGCCTCGACGCCCAGACAGCCGTTCTTGGTGCCGCCGAAAGACACGACATCCACCCCTGCCTTCCAGGTCATCTCAGCCGCAGACGCCCCCGTCGCCACCAGCGCGTTGGCAAATCGCGCACCGTCCAGATGAACCGGCAGGCCTTGTGCCTTTGCCACAGCGCTAAGTGCGGCGACCTCGGCAGGCGTGTAGACCGTCCCCGCCTCCGTCACGTTGGTGACAGAGACCATGCCGCGCTGCACACCGTGGACGCCGCCTGTCCCGGTCCGGGCGATGGTCTGGCCCAGGCTTTCCGGCGTCATCTTGCCGTGCGCGCCGGGCACCAGCACCAGTTTCGCGCCCCCGGTGTAGAACTCCGGTGCGCCGCATTCATCCTCGGCGATATGGGCGTGGGTGTGGCAGAATACGGCCCCCCAGGGCGGGCAATAGACCGACAGCGCCAGGGCGTTGGCCGCAGTGCCAGTGGAGACCAGGTAGACCGCCGCCTCGGGTGCCTCGAACACCTCACACACCATGTCGCGGACCCGCGCCATGCTGGCATCATTGCCATAGCCCATCGCATAGCCATCATTGGCGCGGACCAGGGCGGCCATGATCTCAGGCGCGGCCCCGGATGTGTTGTCGGAGGCAAAGTTCATCAGGGTTTTTCCTCGATCACATAGTCGTCCCAATCCTCTTCGGGGACCTGGAATTCCGGGATGGTCCAGCCCTTGACCGAGTTGCCGGTGCGATGCGTGCTCTCGGGATCGCCGGTCACCAAGGGATGCCATTCGGGCAAGGATTTCCCTTCGAACAGAAGACGATAGGCGCAGGTACGCGGCATCCAGTAGGCAACCTTCGGCAGCGTCTTGGGCGACAGCCGCACGCATTCCGGCACGAACTGGTGGCGGTTGGCATAGTTGCCGCAACGGCAGGTCTCGCCGTCCAGCAAGCGGCAGGCGATGCGGGTGAACTCCACCTCGCCGGTATCTTCATATTCCAGCTTGTTCAGGCAGCACTTGCCGCAGCCGTCGCACAGCGCCTCCCATTCGGGGGTCGTCATTTTCGTCAGGGGAACGGTTTCCCAAAAGCGGGGGCGAAGGTTTGTCATCGCCGGAAGGTGCGACGAACCGGGCCGGAAGGAAAGGGGTCAGAGAGCCGCAAGGATGTCGCGGGCCTGGGCGCAGTCTGCGGCCATCTGGTCGAGGAAGGTCTGAAGGTCGGGGAACTTCGCCTCGGGGCGGAGGTAGTCGACGAGAGCGACCGACAGGTGCTGGCCATAAAGATCGCCCGTGAAATCAAAGATGTAGGTTTCCAGGTTAGGCGTGTTTTCCCCATACATCGGACGCACCCCCAAGGAGGCCGCCCCGAGGTATGACCCCACCTGCGGGCCGCTCAGAACGTCCAGCTTGACGGCATAGACGCCGAACCTCGGCAGGTGCAGCCCGGCAAGTGACATGTTGGCTGTGGGGTAGCCCAATTCGCGGCCCCGTTTTTCGCCGTGCAGGACCTCGCCCTCGATCCGGTGCCAGTGACCCAGCATCGCGGCCGCGTCTCGGGGACGGCCATCCGAAAGCGCCTGGCGGATGGCGGTGGAGGAAATCTCGCGGTCGCCAAAGGTGATCAGCGGGGCGAGGGTCGTCCGGAAACCGTATGTGTTTCCAAGCGCTTGCAGGTCAGCGGCCTTGCCCATGCGACCCTTGCCGAAACAGAAATCCGCGCCAACGACGACATGGGAAATCCCCAAGCCTTCGGTCAGTACTTCGCGGGCGAAGGCCTCGGGCGACAGGCTGGCGAGGGTGGCGTTGAACGGGAGTTGGTAAAGGTGCTCAACCCCCAATTTGGCCAATCGGTTGGTGCGGGCTTCGGCGTTCATCAGGCGGAATGGTGGGGTGGTTGGGGCGAAATACTCGCGGGGGTGAGGTTCGAAGGTCACCAGACCTAGCGGGGCATCATTGCGGGCAAGCTCAATGACCGACCGATGGCCCAGATGCACGCCGTCAAAGTTGCCCATGGCGACAGACGCTCCGCGCGCCTTGGGGTCAAGCCCTTGCCAGTGCTGGTGAATCTGCATGCCGCCCCGTCATCGGGGCAGTCACCCCGTCAGTCGAATTTCCGGCTGGGCGCCAGAACCAGCGCCTCGCCCTTGATGACGACGGTTGTACCGACTGTACACCGGGTTTCAAGGGTTACCCGGCGTTTGGCAAGGTCAATCTCGGTCACGGTCACCTCGGCTGTCACCACGTCACAAGGGCGGACCGGCGCCATGAAGCGCAAGGATTGTCCAAGATAAACAGAGCCATGACCCGGAAGCTGTTCCCCGATCACCGCCGAAATCAGCCCTGCCGACAGCATCCCGTGGGCAACGCGGCCGGCGAAAATCGTATCGCGGGCATAGGCTTCGTCCAGGTGGACGGGGTTCCGATCTGTGGAGATTTCGGCGAAGAGTTCGATGTCGCGATCGGTGATTTCCTTGGTGAGGGAACGGGTCATTCCGATCGAGATTTCCTCGATGCAAATCGTGCCTCGGGGCAGGTTATGGGTCAAATCGAGCATCCGGCGAATCCTGAAATCGCGATGCTGCACTGTAGCAAAGCAAAATCTGTCGCGCAATAAATTTACGTCTGAAGTGCTTCTGGCGTAATTATGTTAGTCTGCCGTTAGCGCAGCTTGCCGATAGCAAATGTCGGGGATAGCTGCTGCGCGTCCAGCCACGTGTCCATTAAGCCTTTGTTTGGATTATCAGAATCGGCTCCAAACTGGTCCGCCGCGATGCCGCCGGTGACGAACAGCGTGTCGATTCCTTCGCCCATGCCGCCCTGAATGTCCGTCGCGATCCCGTCGCCGATGGCGAGGATTTGCGGATCGGAGCCTTTGGCAATCGCGCCAAGGCGACGGCGGGCGAGGTCGTAGATTGGCGGGTGGGGTTTGCCGAAGTAAAGGGCGGTGCCGCCCATCTGTTCATAGGCCTGTGCCAGCGCTCCGGCACAGTAGATGCGCTTGTCGCCGAGGTCGACGATGATGTCCGGGTTGGCGCAGAGCATTGGCAATCCTAGAGTTTTTCCCAAAAGGAGGGCAGCGCGGTAGTCGTCGGGCGTCTCGGTCATGTCGTCCACCAAACCCGTACACACGATGCCGGTCGCGTCCTTCAGGGGAACGCGGGTGATTGGGGGTTGGGATTTGGCGTAGTCGGCCAGATCATCGGCGAAGTCGGTGAAGAAAGGTTCATCCTTGGGCGCGCCGATGTGGTGGACGCGGCTGCCGACCGCACCTGACAGCATCGCGTATTGCGCGGCATCACCGGAGGTCACGACGATGTCCCAGGCATCACGCGGGACGCCAAGGCCGTCCAACTGCTTGATAACGCTCGGGTTCGGGCGAGGGGCGTTGGTCAACAAAACAACCTGGCCGCCCGCTTTGCGATAGGCCTGCAAGGCCGAAACGGCGCTGGGAAAGGGCTTTACGCCATCATGGAGACAGCCCCAAAGATCACAGAAAACCGCGTCATAGCGTGCGCCGACATCAGAAAGGCTGGTGATGATTTCGGTCATGTCGGGGCCTTTCGGAGGGGCGGGTTTGCGTCGGGCATCTGTCGGGCATCCGTACCGACACTTGCATGGCATGAAAAGGGCCGAGGTTTCCCCCGGCCCGATCAGACGTGTCGCCTTGCAGCGCAGGGTCAGAGTTTCAGCGCGGGCAGGATCTGTTTCTTGCGGCTCATCACGCCGGGAAGGACGACGGTGTCGCCGGTGACCTTCACGCCGAACGACGCCTCGGCCATCTGGCGGACCAGATCGTTCGGGACGAGCAGCGTCGCCTCTTCGTTCAGGATGTCGACGACGAAGAGGAGGACCTGATCGGCGCCGTCCTCTTTGGCCACATCGACCATGGAGCGCATGAGGGACGCCCTGCGGTCGAGGACGACCTTTGGCGAGGTTGTCTCCAGCACCGACACGCGGAGTTCCTTGCCGGCGACCGAGTATTCCTTGCTGTCCATCCGCAAGAGGGCGGCGTCGGAAAAGGCCGAGACGTCGGATTTGGCGGCGAACATTGCATCGGCGAGTTCGGGGATCGCCACGCCGATGTCGGCGGCGAGTTTCTCGGCAACGGCCTTGTCATGGTCGGTAGTAGTGGGCGAGCGGAAGCCAAGGGTGTCCGAGAGGATGCATGACAACATCGCACCTTTGATCTCGCGCGGCAGGCCCGCGACGTCCTCGTCCATGATGTCGTGCATCACCGTGGCGGTGCAGGCGAGCGGGCGCATCACCACGTTGATCGGGGTCTTGGTTTTCAGGCCACCGACCAGCATGTGGTGGTCGATGATGGCCATGATTTTGGCGTCGTTGATCGAGGGCGGCAGTTCGGCGGGGTTGTTGGTGTCGACGATGACCACGCTGTCGTCGGCGGTGACATCGGCGATGATCTGCGGCTGGGCAAAGCCCCAATGCTTCAGCACAAACGCGGCCTCGGTGTTCGGTTCGCCCAGCAGGCGGGGTTCGGCATTCCCTCCGCGGCGGTTGGTCAGGTACCAGGCCCAGATGATCGCGGACATCGTGGCATCGGTGTCGGGGGATTTGTGGCCGAAAACGAGGGTGGTCATGGATGCGCCTATGGGATGGGATTTCGCGCGGTGTATAGGCGGGACGGCGGGGCTTGTCACGGGGGCTTGGTCTGTTGACTGGCGCTGCGGCTGGGGGTATTTTCGCGTGATCTGCCAGAGGAGTGCCCGGACAATGGACCTGACCCCGTTCATCTGATCCCGCCGGTGTGACGGCCCTGCAATCGGGGCATCCACCCGGTCGCCGTTGCGCGGCCATGCAATCCTGTTCAGAGGAGTATCCTGACAATGGACCAGTCGGATTGAGGCCTTTGGCCTGAGCGTCGTGCGGGGGCATTCCCCGTGATCCGTTTCCCATTATCTCAGGGGCATATCATTCCGAAATCACCAGAACTTCCCGCCAAGGCGGGCTCAAAGCCGTCGGTTGTGGTCAACGCCAAGTCCAAGGGGTTTGATCCGACAACCGCAAAGACGCCAAGCTTTCTGCACTACGCGAAACTGACGATGAAAAAGAACCTGCGGCCGGGGAAATCCGGGCAACGCTAGGGGAAGGTGGCCGGGGCTTTGACCAGCCCCGGCCATCACGCGGTGTCTTGCACGATGTGCCAGATGACGGCGGCGATCACGATGGACCCACCAACCAGCGTCAAGAGACCCGGCACCGTGCCAAAGGCGAGCCAGATCCAGAACGGCGCGAGCGGGGTCTCCAAGGCGGTGATGAGTGCAGTCTGGACCGCTGGCAGATGCTTGGACCCGATGAAGAAGAGCGCGATGCCAAGCGCGGAATTCACGATGCCAAAGGCCGCGAGCATCGGCAGGTCGCCGTAGGGCACCGCAAAGTCCGACATGAACGGGGCGGCCACCACAGTTGACAGCGCCACCGCAAGGATCGAGGCGGGCAGGTTCGGGATGCCGGGATTGCGCCGCGCGATGATGATCACGCCGGCAAAGGCGACGACCGCGACAAGGGCCAGCGCGTCGCCGAACAGCGTCCCATCCGTCCCAAGGCCGATCATGATCACCGCACCGACAAGGGCGATGACGCTGGCGATGACGGCCGTGCGGCTGGGATACTCGCGCAAGAAAAGCCATCCCAGACCCGCAGCGAAAAAGGGCGTTGTCGCGTAGATGATCGCCACATGCGTCACGGATGTTTCGCGCAGCGCAATGATGTTCATCAAGACCGCAATGGCGCCGCAGGCGGCGAAGGCCCATCCCATCCGCCCCAATTGGGCAAACCTGCCGAGGCCCTGCAGACCCTCACGCAAAAGCAACAGAACCAGCAGGCCGACGATGCCGAAAATGCCGCGCCAGACCAGCACTGTCGGGGTGTCGACAGAAACGCTAAGGGTGAAAAAGCCTGCGGTGCTCCAGGCAATCGTGGCCCCGATCACGCAGAAGACGCCGAGGAGGTGTTTGGAGACGACGACGGTCTGCATCGCTGCCCCTGATTCCCCGGTGCGCAAGCGTAGGCTTGGCCTATTAGTCAGACAAGGCAGGTATCGGCAGGATTTGCCGACCGGTTGGGGATCAGGCGTAGGGTGCAGGTGCCTTCGGCAGCCCTGGCCATTGCGCGGGGTCGTGGCCGTAGATGAGAGTGGCGTTGTGGCGGGCTTGCAGGGCCATGAGGCGGTTGCCCGAGATGGCGGCGGTCGCGGGATCCGTGGCGTCGGGGTAGCCTTCGTCGGGTTCGCTGGCGCGGTTGATGGCGTCTGCGGCAAGGATGACGGTTTGGCCACCGGGCAGGGTTATCAGCGATGACAGGTGTCCCGGGGTGTGGCCGGGGGTCGGCAGGGCGGTAAGGCCTTTGCAGATTGGGGTGTCGGATGTGATCTGGTGATAGGTCGTATCGGGCCAGGCGATGGGGCGGACGTTGCCCCAGTAGATCGGGCGGGGTTCGGCGCCTTCGGCGGTGGTCAGCAGGATGGGGCAGTGGGCGAAAAGCGGCAGGCCGCCTACGTGGTCGATGTGGCCGTGAGTAAGGATCACGAGGTCGATGTCGGCGGGGGTGAGGTTCAGGAGGGCCAGTTGGCCGGTGACGGTCTGGCGGGCGGTGAAATCGACGAGGCGGCCAAAGGCGGACAGGCGGTCTCGGGCATCAGTGGCGGCGTAGTCGGTGGCGTAGGCGGGATCGAAACCGGTGTCGACCAGGATGCGCGCGCCTTGGTCGGTGGTGATCAGGAAGCCGGGGATGCCGATCAGACGCTTGCCGGGGCCGACGTCGAAGGACCCAAAGTCGAGGATGTGCAGCGTGGCGACCCGATGACCGGGCAGGATCACGGCAGGTCCAGCCGTTCCAGCGTAAAGCCCGAATTCTGCAATAGGTTCAGCACGCCATCCTTGCCCGACAGGTGCAACGACCCAAAGGCCGCAAAGACCGGCCCTTTGGCGGCGGCCTCCTCGATCACCGGGATCCAGGCGCGGTTGCGTTTGATCATCATGGCGTCCTCCATGCGGGCAAATTCTGCGGTCACCTGTTCGCGCGACTGGCCGGGCATCTGCAGGGCCTGGTAATGCATGAATTCCCAAATGAGCCGGCTGTCTTCGGCAAAATACGTATCGGCCAGCGTGACAGAGAAATCTTCGGACTGACCTTCGGTCGCCATGGTGGCGCGGATCATCGATATCTGATCCTCCATCGTCATGTTTCCAAAGATGCCAAAGACGGTGTCATAGGGTTCCAGTGCCTTGATCGGCACATTGGCCGATTTGGCGGCATCCATAACCAGCCCGTCCAGTCCCCGCTCGGCCAGGGCGGCCATGCCACAGGCAGGAATGGACAGCATCATCGAGACATACCAGGGACGGAACTTTGCCGCCATGAAAGGCGGGATCCCACGTTCGGTCATGGCGCGCGACAGTTCTTGCCATTCGGCATCGGGCAAAAGCTCGGGCAGGGTCGGCCCTTCGGTGATCAGCATGACGCCGGGATCGCTGCCCATCCGGTCCATCAAGGCGCGTTCCTCGTCGGGACCTGCCTCGACCAGCAGGGTGGTCGCCGACGAAATCAACGGCGTGATCGCTGTCAGTGTCGCACCATGGCGGGGATCGTTAGCGTGATAGGTGCCGACAAGGTGGACCACCCGGTCGCCCCGCGTCGCGCGCCAGAAATTGCCGCTGGCAAAGGGATGCGCCTGGGACTGGGACACCAAGGCCGCGTGCACCTTGTCCGGCAAAGCGTCGATCAGATTACTGCCGACACAATCGGCCAAAGCGGTCCCAAGCGACGCCAGTACGGCAAGGCTGGCAAGGACTAGGCGGCGCAAGGCCATGATGAGACACCTTTCACAACGATACGGTTCAAGGTGGCATTCCCGAGGTCAAACGCCAAGTCGCCGAAAGCACAATTTTGCGCGACAGGGCGGTTGACAGCAAAGGTCTGCTTGCCTATCTGGACGGTGCTGGCACTCGGGTTGCCTGAGTGCTAACGAACATCAACCTGGAAACCAAGGGAGTGTTACCAGATGGCATTCAAACCGCTGCATGACCGTGTATTGGTGCGTCGCATCGAAGGCGAAGACAAGACCAAGGGCGGTCTGATCATCCCCGATACGGCCAAGGAAAAGCCCGCCGAGGGCGAGATCATCTCCGTGGGTGAGGGTGCCCGCAAGGATTCGGGCGAGCTGATCGCCCCGTCCGTCAAGGCAGGCGACAAGATCCTGTTCGGCAAATGGTCGGGCACTGAGGTCAAGCTGGACGGCGAAGACCTGCTGATCATGAAGGAAAGCGACATTCTCGGCATTATAGCCTGAGACCGTCTTTCCACGAAGGTGCGCCATGAATGCGCACCCTACGTAACCCTTTTTGAGGAGTTTGCACCATGGCTGCAAAAGACGTTCGTTTTGAATCCGATGCCCGCGACCGCATGTTGCGCGGCGTCAACATCCTGGCCGACGCGGTCAAGGTCACCCTTGGGCCCAAGGGCCGCAATGTGGTCATCGACAAATCCTTTGGCGCGCCGCGCATCACCAAAGACGGTGTGACGGTTGCCAAAGAAATCGAACTGTCCGACAAGTTCGAAAACATGGGCGCGCAGATGGTCAAAGAAGTGGCCAGCCGCACCAATGACGAGGCCGGCGACGGCACCACGACCGCGACTGTGCTGGCGCAAGCCATCATCAAGGAAGGCATGAAGGCCGTTGCGGCCGGCATGAACCCGATGGACCTGAAGCGCGGCATCGACCTTGCCACCAGCAAAGTCGTCGCTGCAATCAAGGCAGCATCGCGCCCCGTGTCCGACACTGCCGAAGTGGCACAAGTCGGCACCATCTCGGCAAATGGCGAAGCTGAAATCGGACGGCAGATCGCCGATGCGATGCAAAAGGTCGGCAACGAGGGTGTCATCACCGTCGAAGAGAACAAGGGCCTTGAGACCACCACCGAGGTTGTCGAAGGCATGCAGTTCGACCGTGGCTACCTGTCGCCCTACTTTGTGACCAATGCCGACAAGATGATCGCGGACCTTGAGGATTGCTACATTCTCTTGCACGAGAAAAAGCTGTCCAGCCTGCAGCCGATGGTTCCGCTGCTGGAAGCCGTGATCCAGTCGCAGCGTCCGCTGATCATCGTGGCCGAAGATGTTGAAGGCGAGGCTCTGGCCACGCTGGTCGTCAACAAGCTGCGCGGCGGTCTGAAGATCGCTGCCGTCAAAGCCCCCGGCTTTGGTGATCGCCGCAAGGCAATGCTGCAAGACATCGCCATTCTGACCGGTGGTCAGGTGATCAGCGATGATTTGGGCATGAAGCTGGAAAATGTCGGCATCGACATGCTGGGCCGCGCCAAGAAAGTGTCGATCAACAAAGACACCACCACGATCATCGATGGTTCGGGCGACAAGAAAGAGATCGAAGCCCGCGTGGCCCAGATCCGCACCCAGATCGAAGAAACCACCAGCGACTACGACAAGGAAAAACTGCAAGAGCGCGTGGCCAAACTGGCTGGCGGTGTTGCCGTGATCCGCGTGGGCGGCATGACCGAGATCGAAGTCAAAGAGCGTAAAGACCGCGTTGATGACGCGCTGAACGCGACCCGTGCAGCCGTCCAAGAAGGCATCGTGGTTGGTGGTGGCGTGGCGCTGATGCAGGCAGCAAGCGCGCTTGACGGCCTCAAAGGTGTGAACTCTGACCAGGATGCCGGGATCGCGATCGTGCGTCGCGCTCTGGAAGCTCCGCTGCGCCAGATTGCGCAAAACGCCGGTGTCGATGGTGCGGTTGTCGCGGGCAAAGTCCGCGAGAGCAAAGACAAGACCTTTGGCTTTAACGCGCAGACCGAAGAATATGGCGACATGTTCAAGTTCGGCGTCATCGACCCGGCCAAGGTCGTCCGCATCGCGCTGGAAGATGCAGCCTCGGTTGCGTCTTTGCTGATCACCACCGAAGCGATGATCGCTGATCGTCCTGCCGACAAGGGCAATGGCGGCGGCGGTGGCGGCGGCGGCATGGGTGGAATGGGCGGCATGGACGGAATGATGTAAATCACTCCCCATCCGGAAAGTTGGAAAGGGCGCCCCGCAACGGGCGCCCTTTTTCGTTTGCGGAAGCCTCCGGCGGGGATATTTGGGCCAATCGGAATGGATCAGGGGGCGAGGTGCGTTACACCGGCAGGCAGCCAGTCCGGGGACAGGCCTTCTGAGACGAGGACCGAGATCGCCGAAAGCGGCGCGATGCTGTAAGCCGAGGCTTTGCCAATCTTGTCCGGGGTTGCCAGCACGATCGTCTCGGCTGCCGACCGGATCATGCGGGATTTGAGGGCGGACTCTTCGGCATGACCGGTCGTCAGGCCCGTCTCGGGATGCAGACCGGTGACGCCGAGAAAGCAAAGATCAGCGCGAATCCGGGCGTAGCCTTCGGCGGTGGCGCTGCCCAGCGCCACCATCGAGTGGCGCATGAGGGTGCCGCCAAGGATCAGGACCTCGATCCCTGCAAACGGCTCCAGCGCGGCGGCGATGCCGGGGCTGTGGGTGACAATCGTGCAGCGCAAACCGGCGGGCAGGGCTGCGACCAGGGCCAGATGCGTGGTGCCGCCATCCATCAGGACGATCTGGCCCGGCAGAATCAGGCGTGCGGCGGCCCGGCCGAGGCGCGCCTTTTCCTGGCGGTGCAGGATGCGGCGATCCGGCATCGGGCGATGCGTTGGCGAGGCGGGCAGCGCGCCGCCATGCACCCGTGTCAGATGTCCGTCAGCGGCCAGGTCGCGCAGGTCCCGGCGGATGGTGTCTTCGGAAGTTTCGAATTCGACGGCAAGCTCGGCGGCCACAAGCCGGCCGTCTCGCGACAGGCGACCCAGCAGAAGGGCCTTGCGTTGGGTGGTCAGCATTGCGTGTTCCTGCACGAGGATGCGTTATGTTGCACGAATCAGAAGGATGTGCCAAGAGCAGGTTTTGCCTTTGGGAGACAGACATGACCAAAATGATGATGATCCTGATCGCCGGCCCCTATCGCAGCGGGACCGGCGATGACCCAGCAAAAATGGCCGCCAACCTTGCGGCGCTTGAAGCGGCGGCCTGGCCGATTTTCCAGCGCGGCCATGTGCCGATGATCGGCGAATGGGTGGCGCTACCGGTCCTGCACGGGGCGGGGGGCGGGGTCGTGGGCGATGCAGTCTATGACGCCGTGATGCACCTGACGGCGCACAGGCTGCTGCAGCGCTGTGATGCGGTCTTGCGGCTACCTGGCGCGTCGACGGGGGCGGACAATGACGTGCGCATCGCACGCGACCGCGGCATTCCTGTTTATGCGGACCTGACGGAGATCCCCCTTGCGGACTAACTCGCCGTAAGTCCGACGTTGCCTTTGACCGCCAAATCAGCAAACTGCCGTGGGTATTTGGCGCAGCAGGGCGATGGCATAATGATCGTAGACGACAAGAGCCTGTTGATCTATGCGCCCGTCCCGCTGCACCGCCGAGATGGCGTGCTTGTTTTGGAAGACCAGGCCTGCAACGGCCTGCGCCTGTGGACCGAGAGCTTTCAAAAGCTGATCGTGATGATGCCTGTGTCGCCAGACCCGGCCCCGCCGAACTGGGTGCCATTGGCAGCGGCGGGCGAAAATCTCAGCCGGGTTGACGTGGTGCCGCTGCCGATGGCCTACCGACCTGACCAATACTGGCGAAAGCTGCCCGAAGCACGGCGCATCATCCGGGACGCGATCGGGCGCGCGGACATGATGGGTTTTGCCATCGGTGGATATTTTGGCGACTGGGGGGCGGTGGCCAGCCAGGAGGCGATCAAGATGAACCGGCGGTTTTATGTCTGGACCGACCGGGTAGAATCCGAGGTTATGCGCCGCTTGAGCAAGGAAGGATCGCTCAAGCAGCGCATCAAATCGCGGTTGATATACCCGCTGATGGCGCGGCGGGAAATAGAACTGATCGGCAAGGCGGATATGGGACTGTTCCACGGACGCGAGACCTATGAGGCCTATGCCCGCTATAGCCGCAACCCCCAGATCGTGCATGATATCCACCTCAAGAAGGCGGACCACATCGACGCCGAGGCGCTGGTCCAAAAAGTGGCTGCGGCCGTCAAGGGACCGTTGCGCATTGTTTACGTCGGCAGGGCAGAGCCGATGAAAGGTGCGATGGACTGGATCGACGTGATGGAGCGTCTGTCATCGTCCGGCATTGACTTTCGTGCCGTCTGGCTGGGTGAGGGCACTGATCTGGAGCCGATGCGCCAGCGCATTTCTGCGGCAGGTCTGGGCGACCGCGTCAGCTTGCCGGGATTTATGCGCGACCGTGGGGCATTGCTGGCGGAATTGCGTGCGGCGCATGTCTTCCTGTTTTGCCACAAGACCCCGGAATCGCCACGCGTGCTGATCGAGGCGCTGGCCTCGGGCACGCCCATTGTGGGCTATGACGGGGCCTTTGCGCGCGAGTTGACCGATGATCATGGTGGAGGCGTGCTGGTGCCGCTGGGGGACATCCCGGCCCTGGCAGGGGCTGTCACCGGGCTTGCGCAGGACCGGACCCGGTTGCAGGCACTGATGCGCAACGCCAAAGAAGACAGTGCGCCCTATGACGATATCAGCGTCTTTCGCCATCGCTGCGAGGTGATCCGGAAATACCTGAGCTGACCAGAAAGGCCCTTACAACGGCTTGACCAGTCGGTGCAGGATGTGTCCGGTTGCAGCATCAAAACCGGACAGGCCGGTGTCGCGAAAGCCATGGCGGTGCCAAAAGGCACGGCCCCTGGTATTTTCCTCCAGGACGGCCAGATAAAGCCGTGGCGCGCCGGCTGCCCGCGCCAGGGTTTCGACATGCGCGAGAACAGCAGGACCAACGCCTTGACCGCGCGCTTTGGGCACAAGGATCATTGACCCAAGATAGGCGTCGCCGGGTTCGGGAAAGCCAAAGGACAGTTCCGCGATACCTGACAGCCGGTCATCGACAAACAGACCGAGGTGGTGGGATTGGGCGGGATCGCAGCCGGGCGGACAGTCTGCAAAGAAGGCCGCAGCCTTGGTCGCATCGGGCGGGATACGGTCCGCAAGCGTCCAGTAATCGGCAGCCTCGGCATAGGCCGCGCTGACAGCGGCGAGGTCAGCAATGGGATCAAGGCTGCGGATCAGCATGGGAAATGACCTGTACTTCCAAAGGGATCGCACCATTTGGCCGCCGCCAGGTCACGCTGTCCCCCACCCTTGCACCGATCAACGCGCGCGCCAGCGGGGAATGCGGGGCGATGCGACCAAGGGTAGCGTCGGCCTCGTCCTCGCCCGTGATTTCATAAATGAATTGCTTCCCCCCGGTATCAACCACCGTCACCCGCAAGCCAAAGGCGACCTCGCTGGTGTTGTACTGGCGGGGGTCGACCGGGATCGCACTGCGCAGACGCGCCTCGACATAGCGGATGTCGCGCTCGACCGCCGCTTCGGGCAGTTTGTCCAGCCGGTCTGTGCGGGCGCGCAAAGCGGACAGGTTGTCTTGCAGATCGCGCAACCGGGACTGCAAGGCGGTAAGGCCGCGCTGCGTGACGTAATTGGGGTGCGGCGATACCGGTAGGTCGGGCAGGGGGTCCAGGTCGCCCGTGCTTTCCTTGACAAAGGCTCGGCTCATCGCACGATCACCTCGAGCGGGTCATAAAGACATCCCTGGCCCCAAGCCGCGTCGGGCAGGCTGTCGGGCTTGAACCGGATCGCCGACAATTCGGCTCGTGCAAAGAACCGCCGGTCGGTCACCACCCCTTCGGGATCGCGCCAGGCGGGGTCGATGCGGCCCGCAACAATGGTGCAGCGAAAAAAGAGGTCGATCTGGTGAAACCCGCTAGTGGGTTCGTGGAACTCGTTGACCAGTGCGGGCGCACCGACCGTGACAGTCAAGCCGGTTTCTTCGTGTACCTCGCGAATGAGGTTGTCGGGCAATGAGGTCCCGCCATGGACACCGCCCCCCGGCGCGCACCACAGATCGGACGGACCGCGCGGATCCGCGCCGGAATAGGCATTGACCAAGAGCAGCCGGTCCTGAAGCAGGATCAGCGCGCGGGTGGCAATGCGGGGTTTGACGCGCAGCATGGGGCCACAGGATGCGACGTCGGGTCAGGCTTGTCCACGGCCCTTGCAAGCCAGCGCGGCCTCGCTCAGTTTGGGGACATGAAACGGATGGCAATCTTTGCGATGATGCTGAGCAGTGCCGCGCGCGCCTCGGCGGCCAGCGCGCCGGAATGTGTCGTGCTTTTGCATGGCCTTGCGCGCACCGGGGCGTCCCTGATGCCGATCGAGGTCGCGCTGCGGGCGAACGGCTACAACGTCGTCAATCGCAGCTATCCGTCGACCAAGGGGTCGATAGCCGATCTGGCCGAGGCGCATGTAGGACCGGCCGTCGCGGATTGCGGCAATGCAAGGCGCATTCATTTCGTGACCCATTCGATGGGGGGCATCCTGTTGCGGCAATGGCTGACCCAGCACCGGCCGGACAATCTGGGCCGGGTGGTGATGCTGGCCCCGCCCAATGCCGGGTCCGAGGTGGTCGATGCCTATGGCCATGTCCGTGCCTTTGGCTGGGTCAACGGTCCTGCGGGGCTGGAATTGGGCACGGGGGAGGGGTCAGTGCCGAAATCCCTGCCGCCAGTGGACTTTGACCTGGGGGTGATCGCGGGCACACGGTCGGTCAACCCGCTGCTGTCGAATGCCATTCCTGGACCGAATGACGGCAAAGTGTCGGTTGAAAGCACCAAGGTCGAGGGCATGGCGGATCACATTGTATTGCCGGTGACGCATACGTTCATGATGATCAGCCCATTGGTCATCGGCCAGGCGATCACGTTTCTCGAGACGGGACAGTTCCAGCCCGGGATGACCAAGCGCGAAGGCCTTGCGATTGCGCTGGGCGATACCGATCTTGCAAAATTGGGCACGCCATGACGGATGCAGACATGCGACCTGTGCGGATCGGGATCGTCACGGTATCGGACCGGGCGGCGCAGGGGGTCTATGAAGACAAGGGCGGACCAGCCATAGCCGAATGGCTGGACCGGGCGGTGACGTCGCCGGTGACCCTTTTGCGGCTGGTGATCCCGGATGGGGCCGCATCGGTCGCCGAGACATTGGTCCGGCTGATCGACGTGGACGGCGCAGAACTGGTGCTGGTCACTGGCGGCACCGGCCCTGCGCCAAGGGACGAGACGCCTGAAGGCGTGGCACAGGTCATAACTCGCGAATATGCGGGCTTTGGCGAAGAAATGCGCCGTGCCAGCCTGACAGAAGTGCCGACGGCGATCCTGTCGCGCCAGACCGCAGGCAGCCGGGGCAAGTGCCTGATCATCACGTTGCCGGGCAAGCCTGCCGCGATTGCCACCTGTCTGAACGCGGTCTTTGCGGCCGTGCCCTATTGCCTCGATCTGCTGGGGGCGGGACGGATCGAGACGGACCCGGCGGTCATTGCCGCCTTCCGGCCCAAGACATGACCCTGGAGGTCTGCACCCGATGAACAATACCAGCGCCTATGCTCGCGTTGCCAAAGCAGTCTCGCGCGTTGCGGCCCGACCGGGGGTGTTCCTTCTGGCGGTGGCGGTGATCGTGGTCTGGATCGTGACCGGGCCGATTTTCGGCTATTCCGACACCTGGCAGCTGGTGATCAATACCGGCACGACCATTGTCACCTTCCTGATGGTGTTCCTGATCCAGAATACCCAGAACCGCGACACGGCGGCGATCCAGCTGAAGCTGGATGAATTGATCCGGGCCACGCAAGGGGCGCATAACGCCCTGCTGGACCTGGAAGAGCTGGACGAGCGGCAACTGGACGCCTTTCGCAGCAAGTACGAGGCCTTGGCTGCAAAGGCGCGAGACCAGCAGTTGAAAGGCACGACCGACACCGACACGCCGGACGTCTAGCCGCGCGGGATAATCCGGTTGATGTGGCCCATCTTGCGGCCAGGACGGGGCGCGCCTTTGCCGTAAAGGTGGATCGACACGCCGTTTTCGCGGGCAAGCGTGGGCACCCGGGCGACGTCATCCCCGATCAGGTTTTCCATCACCACGTCCGCATATCGCGACCCGTCGCCAAGCGGCCAGCCCGCGACCGCACGGATGTGTTGTTCGAACTGATCGACCGCGCACCCTTGTTGGGTCCAATGGCCGGAATTGTGGACGCGCGGGGCAATCTCGTTAACGATCAGGGCCGTGGGCGTCACGAACAGCTCCACCCCCAATACGCCGACATAGTCGAGCGCGTTTAGAATGCGCGCGGCCAATAGAACCGCGTCAGTGCGCTGCCCAGAGGTCAGTTTTGCGGGGATCGTGGTGGTGCGCAGAATGCCACCCTCGTGGACATTCTCGCCGGGGTCGTAGCAGGCGACCGAACCGTCGAGGCCACGGGCGGCAATCACCGACACCTCGTGAGTGAAGTCGATGAAGCCTTCGAGCACAGCAGGTTGCCCTTGCATCGCAGCTAGGGCGGCAGGCGCCTCGGCGGGGGTCATGATGCGGGCCTGGCCCTTGCCATCATAGCCAAGGCGGGTGGTCTTCAGGATCGCAGGGGTGCCGATCTTTGCGATTGCAGCGTCCAGATCACTGGCACTGGTTACGGCGGCATAAGGCGCGCAGGTCAGGCCCAGGCCGGTCAGGAAATCCTTTTCGGCGATGCGATCCTGGGCAATCGCCAACGCTCGCCGGTTCGGGCGGATCGGTTTCAGCGCCTCCAACAAGTCGAGGGTGGCGGTGGGCACATTCTCGAATTCATAGGTAATGACATCGACCGAAGCGGCAAAGGCGGTGAGTGCAGCATGGTCGCCGTAAGATGAGGTGGTGGTGCGGTGCGCGACATCGGCGGCGGGCGGGTTGGCACCAGGCTCAAATATATGCGTGCGGAACCCCAGGCGCGAGGCGGCGACGGACAGCATCCGGCCAAGCTGGCCTCCGCCCAGGATGCCAATCGTTGAACCCGGTTCAAGCATCCGATGGCTCATCCGGGATCGAGGCGGACAGGGCCTCGCGCCACGCTTCAAGGCGCGCGGCGAGGGCCGGGTCGCTGATCGCAAGGATCGCCACCGCCATCAGCCCGGCGTTTGCAGCGCCCCCGATGGCCATGGTCGCGACCGGATAGCCGCGCGGCATCTGCAGGATGGAATATAGGCTGTCGACGCCCGCCAGCGCCTTGGTCTGCACCGGGACGCCGATGACCGGGAGGCGTGTTTTGGACGCCATCATGCCCGGCAGGTGCGCTGCACCCCCAGCCCCCGCAATGATCACTTTCAACCCTCGGCTGGCAGCGGTCCTGCCATAGTCCCACAGGCGGTCGGGTGTGCGATGGGCTGAAACGATCTTGGTCTCATAGGGCACGCCCAGCTCGTCCAGAATGGTCGCGGCGTCTTTCATCGTGGGCCAGTCGGACTGCGACCCCATGATGATCCCGACGCTGATATCCGCCATAGCCCGCCCACCCCTTTTGGAGTGGCGCACTATAGCCATGGCCCGGGCGTGTGCAATTCGGTTTGGGTAGGTTCTCAGGCGATGATATCGGGGATCAACTGGTCTTCGACCCGCACGATCTGGTCTTTGAGCGCCAGCTTCTGTTTTTTTAGTCGGCGCAGGGTCAGCTGGTCTGGGTGGCCCGTCGCCTCTAGCGCGTGGATCGCCTCGTCCAGGTCACGATGTTCACGCATCAGCACACCCAGGCGGATGCGCAGCATTTCTTCGAAATTGAGTTCGGAGGGCGCGTTCATGTCGGTCGGGTGAGTCGCTTTGCCTGTTGTCTGGCGACAATATAGGAAGCCGGGCGCAATCGTGAAGAATTCTGCGACCAATTCGCGGATGATTTCGCCAGCGGCATACCCTTGCGGTGCGTCCGGACACCTCCCATATTCAAGACATCGTGGTGCCCGGATGCGGGGCCCGATACCCGAACTGTCGCTTGATCAAAGGGCATGTCCGCATGACGAAACTGAGCTTTGGGGGCCATCCCTACCTGTTGGGGTTCGAACAGCTGGAACGGCTGGTCGAACGTACCGCGAAATCGGGGGCCGAAGGTTATCCGCCCTTCAACATCGAAGCAGTGGCGGAAAACGCCTATCGCATTTCGCTGGCCGTGGCGGGTTTCCACGAGGACGACCTTTCGATCACGATCGAGGATCGCCAACTGGTGATCCGCGGGCGTCAGGCCGATGACATCGGCGACCGCGTCTTTTTGCACCGGGGTATTGCCGCGCGGGCATTTCAACGCAGTTTTTTGCTGGCCGACGGGGTCGAGGTCGCCGGGGCCGCGATGGAACACGGGCTATTGCACATCGACCTTCGCCGGTCAGTGCCGGAAACTGTGGTGCAAACGATCAAGATCGGGCGTAAGGAGCAAGGCAGATCATGAATACCCCCTTTCAGATTTTTCCCAAGACCGATGGTCGGATCGTCTATGTGCGGTCCATCCAGGTGGCAGAGCTGCCCGAAGATGTGCGCGAACAGATCGGTGACCTTGACGTAATTTATGCCGTCCATGGTGCGGACGGGCAACGACTGGCACTGGTGGCCAACCGTATGCTGGCGTTTCACTTGGCGCGCCAGCATGACGCGACCCCGATGAGCGTGCATTGACGGCAACGGCGTTCGTCCTGGTGACTGGACCCGACACAACACCCCGATGCGCCCGCAGGCCTGACTGGAATGGCGTCATAAGGCCCGACAAACGGCGGGTGCCGTTGCAGCTTTGGTGACACGGCAATCAGGTGAACGGAGATACAGATGGTCGAACGCAGTGGGTATTCGGGACTTCAGATCGTGCTGCATTGGCTGGTTGCCATCCTGATCGTCGTGGCATGGCTGTCAGGCGAAGGTGCTGGAGAGGCGCTTGAGGTGATCGAACGCGGCGGAACCCCCGGTTTCGTGCCGCATGTGGCCTTTGGCCTTTCGATCCTGGCGCTCGTTGTCGTGCGACTGACCGTCCGGTTGTCCCGAGGCGCACCAGCCGCGCCGGGTCAACCGGGAAGCTGGCAGATCCGCGCCGCCGACTGGGGACACCGGTTGATCTATCTGTTGATGATCGCGGTACCCTTTGGCGGCATCAGCGCGTTCTTCCTTGGGCTGAAGACCGGCGATGTCCATGCATTTTTCGCCAATGTCCTGATCGTCGTGGTCCTGGGCCACGCAGTGATGGCGCTTTACCATCACTACGTGCTGAAGGACGGCCTGATCCGCCGGATGATGCGGCCTGAATAAGGGTCAGGCTTTGATCAGACCCATCTGTTCCAGTTTCAGGATCACCTGGTGCGCGCAGTGATCGACATCGACATTCTCGGTGTCGACCACCAGCTCGGCCTTGGTCGGGGCCTCGTAGGGGTCTGAAATGCCCGTGAATTCCTTGATCTTGCCCTCGCGCGCCAGCTTGTAGAGGCCTTTGCGGTCACGCCGTTCGCATTCTTCGATGCTGGTTGCCACATGCACCTCGATGAACGCGCCAAACGCCTCGATCATCTCGCGTACGGCGCGGCGGGTCGCGGTATAGGGCGCAATCGGCGCGCAAATCGCGATGCCGCCGTTCTTGGTGATCTCGGAGGCGACGTAGCCGATGCGTTTGATGTTCAGATCGCGGTGTTCCTTTGAGAACCCCAGTTCCGAAGACAGATGCTTGCGCACCACGTCGCCGTCCAGCAGCGTCACGGGACGCCCGCCCATTTCCATCAGCTTGACCATCAGCGCGTTGGCGATCGTCGACTTGCCGGACCCCGACAGCCCGGTGAAGAACACCGTGAACCCCTGCTTGGACCGCGCGGGGGAGGTGCGACGCAGCTCTTCCACCACATTCGGGAAGGAGAACCAGTCCGGGATATCGATGCCCTCGCGCAACCGCCGGCGCAGTTCGGTGCCAGAGATATCCAGCACGGTCGATCCCTCCGGTACTTCATCTATGGGATAATACTGCGCCTTTTCCTGCACATAGACCATCTGTTTGAAATCGACCATCTCGATGCCGATTTCGGTGGCGTGCTTGGCGAACAACTCCTGCGCCGCATAGGGGTCGTAGAAGTCCTTGCCTTGGCTGTTCTTGCCCGGTCCGGCGTGGTCACGCCCCACGATCATGTGGGTGCAACCATGGTTGCGCCGGATGATGCCGTGCCAGACTGCTTCACGCGGGCCCGCCATGCGCATCGCAAGGTTCAGAAGGGACATGGTTGTGGTCGAGGCCGGGTATTGGCCCAAGACTGCTTCGTAACACCGCACGCGGGTGAAATGGTCGATATCGCCCGGTTTCGTCATGCCAACGACCGGGTGGATGATCAGGTTTGCCTGTGCCTCACGCGCAGCGCGGAAGGTCAGTTCCTGATGCGCGCGGTGCAGGGGGTTGCGGGTCTGGAACGCCACGACACGACGCCAGCCCATCTTGCGGAAAAAGGCGCGCAATTCGTTCGGCGTATCGCGCCGACCCTTGAAGTCGTAGTGCACCGGCTGCTGGATACCGGTGATCGGGCCGCCAAGATACACCTTGCCCGCCTGATGGTGCAGATAGTTCACCGCCGGATGCGCGAGGTCATCGGCCCCGAACACATGCACGGCCTCCAGCGCCTTGTCGGGCACCCATTTGTCGGTCACCGACAGGATCGCCAGGATCACTCCTTCGGCATCGCGCAAGGCAATATCCTGGCCCGGCCCCACCCCTTCGGCGAACTTTTCGTTGACGTCGAGGGTGATCGGGATCGGGAACAGGCTGCCGTCGGCGAGCCGCATCTTGGTGACCACACCGTCGAAGTCAGCCTCCGACATGAACCCCTTGAGCGGGTGAAACCCCCCGTTCATCAAAAGCTCCAGATCGCAGACCTGCCGCTGGGTCAGATCCCATGAGGGCAGGTTGCCCGCCTCGACCTTCAGCTTTTGCGCTGAGTCATGGGAGACGTAAAGCTCCGGGATCGGGGCGAGGTTGGACAGGGTCATCGGATCAGCCTTTCAGATGCCAAAGGATCGGCATTCGGGCGGGTCCGTAACGCGGGATTTGGGCGGGTTCAAGCGGATGCTCGGTCAGGGCTTGATAAAAAGGTTGAAATGCCGGTTTTCCGACACGGCCCGGATGCGGGTTCTGCGGCGCAGCATCGCGGCGGGCTGTTGTTCCGCCAGGGAACCATATCGGGTGCCGGGGATTGTCTTGCGAGACCGAAGAAGGAGGATACGTGATGACCGACAAGACACCCAAGCAGGCAGACCTTGCGCGCAGGGCGATGGAACTCAAGAAAGCCGGCGAACCAGGGCCGTCTGCCATGGCCGAAGATGGCGCGCCGCTGCGTCCCGATGACCCGGATGCCGACCCTGGCAAAGCCGACCTTGCTGACACCGCGCGGCGGATGGCACCCTCGGGGGCGCTGGATCATGCCGGGGAAACCCCGGCGCGGGAACGGTCGCGGGGACGCTGACCGCCTATTCCGCCGCCTTCAGCTCCGACTCCTGTGCGGCGAGGAATTTCTCCGCATCCAGCGCCGCCATGCAGCCCATTCCCGCGCTAGTCACGGCCTGGCGGTAGATGTGGTCGGTGAGGTCCCCTGCCGCGAAGACGCCGGGAATGGCGGTGCGGGTGGAGCCGGGCTCAACCTCGACATAGCCGCCCGAATGCAGCGGCAGCTGATCCTTGACCAGCTCGGATGCGGGCGCATGTCCGATGGCCACAAAGAACCCCGCGCAGGGAATGTCGGCCACGGCACCGGTCAGCAGATTGCGGGTGCGCACGGCGGTGACGCCAAGCGGTGCTTCGTCGCCCAGGACCTCGGTGACTTCGCTGTTCCAGACCACGGAAATCTTGGGATGCTTGAACAGCCGGTCCTGCATGATCTTTTCAGCGCGAAGGCTGTCGCGGCGATGGACCAATGTGACCTTGGAGGCGAAATTGGTCAAAAACAGCGCCTCTTCCACCGCCGTGTTGCCGCCACCGATGACAACAATTTCCTTGCCGCGATAAAAGAACCCGTCGCAGGTGGCGCAGGCCGATACGCCAAAGCCCTTGAATTTCTCCTCCGACGGCAGCCCCAGCCATTTCGCCTGGGCGCCAGTGGCGAGGATGACCGCATCGGCGGTATAGGTGGTGCCGCTGTCAGCGGTGGCGACAAAGGGGCGGCGCTGCAGGTCCAGGCTGGTGATATAGTCGCTGATCACCTCGGCCCCCATCGCCTCGGCGTGCGATTGCATGCGCACCATCAGGTCGGGTCCCATGACATGGGTGTCGCCGGGCCAGTTCTCGACCTCGGTCGTGATGGTCAATTGGCCGCCGGGGACAAGGCCCTGGACCAGGATCGGGTTCAGCATCGCACGCGCTGCATAAACAGCGGCTGTGTAGCCAGCCGGGCCAGACCCGATGATCAGGACCTTTGAGTGACGCGTGTTTACCATGGCTTCCCCCTAAGTCAGCGGAATGGATCTAGCGATCCTGACGCGGGTTTCCAAGCGGCCATCTGCATGCCCGCCATGCAAAGCGGGTCCGAGATGCGCTTTCTTGCGCAACTGCGTAACTTTATTGCGCAAACGGCCCCCATGCCGTAAGGAAGCATCGGAGATCCGGGAGATACCATGGCCACCAACAAGCTTGATCCGATTGACCGCCAGATCCTGGCCGAGTTGCAGGCGGATGGCCGGATGACCAATGTCGAACTGGCCAGTCGGGTGGGGATTTCCGCGCCGCCCTGCCTGCGCCGGGTGCGGACGCTGGAAGAGGCGGGCTATATCAAAGGATATCACGCCGATATCGATGCCCGGGAACTGGGGTTCGAGGTGCAGGTTTTTGCGATGGTCCGGTTGAACAGCCAGGCCGAAGCGGATCTGGCGGTGTTCGAGGCGCGCTGCAAGGCCTGGCCGCTGGTCCGCGAATGCCACATGCTGAATGGCGAGATCGACTTTATCCTGAAATGCGTCGCACCTGACCTGTCGACTTTCCAATCGTTTCTGACGGGCGACCTGCTCAAGGCGGAGAGTGTGGCCAACGTCAAGACAAGCCTTGTGATCCGTGTCGCCAAGGACGCGCCGGGGCTGCCCTTTGATGTGCTGGAGGCGCGGCTGAAACGGAACGCTTAACGGGGGCCAAAGAATCAGATAGGCGGCTCTTTCGCGGTGCGCAGAGGTCGCACCAGAGCCGCCTTACCGAGCCTCGATCCTGATACCGGCGGGAAGTGCCGGGTTTGCAGATCGGCCCTGGAACGTGCCCCCGAACCCTGTCTGCAATTCTTTGATGCCAGATCGTAAGATGTTTGTCAAAACATGGACAGATTATGCGCAGGTTGTGCGACAATAGAAACTTTCGTGGTATAATTGTAGCATGGAATTAGGTCAAATGCGGCATCGTCCCTGTTGTCGGGACAGTTTGATCGATTCGGACCCTAGCGCTGCGTCTGCGGCAAGGGGCGGATTGCCAGCGTCGCGAGGCCCCGGATAATGGTAGGCTGACGAAGCTGTCCGCGGTGCCAGGGCATGGGTGGTTGCGGCACAGCGCTGGCGGTGATGGCGGCCTTGAGCCAACGGCGTTGCTTTTGCATCTGTCCCTCCAAAACTTGGTTCGGCGCGGTTTGTCCGCCCGCGATTGCTTCCAGAATGGGGGTGGATTGCGGCGGAGCTTTGGCCTCTTGGGGGGCAGGATTGGGCATTTTGTTCACCGGGATCGATTGATCGCCGGTTTTGGGACGTATTGTCTGCCATTTCGCAGACGGAAATAGCTGGTTCGGGTAATATTCGGTCCCAAGGGCGGCCACGCGCCTGGTGCAAGGCGCGAGACGGGATCAAAGGCGGATGGCTGACATCAGTCGTCCATAATCGGCGGCATGGGCATGCGTGCTGCGCCGAAAGGAATAGAACCTTTGGTCGTCCGAATAAGTGCAATGGCCGGTCCATTCGGCATGGCCAACGCCCGCTGCCCGCAGCCGTTCCAGACCGAATCCCGGCAGATCGAACAGCATCCGGTCACCTGCCCCGGTTGCAAAGAACCGCGCATTGTCAGCATTTCCGTTAACAAAGGCGGCATGGAATTCCGGCCCGACTTCGTAGTTTTGCTGGCTGATGGTGGGTCCGATGACCGAAATGATGCGTTTTCGCTGTGCACCAAGGGTTTCCATGGCGTCAATTGTGGCTTCGAGCACTCCCATCGCCACACCCCGCCATCCGGCATGTGCGGCCCCGATGACCTGGGCTGCGGGATCGGCAAACAGCACGGGCTGGCAATCCGCAGTCAGGATGCCAAGCGCCAGGCCGGGTGTCGCTGTGACCATCGCATCGGCCTCGGGGCGGTCCGCAAACGGGGCGTTGACCACGACAACCTGCGCCGAGTGGCATTGGTGCACTGTCAGAAGGTGGCTCGCAGGCACCCCCAGCGCATCGGCGACGCGCGCCCGGTTGATTGTCACGATGTCCGTCTGGTCGGTCGACCCAAGCCCGCAGTTCAACCCCGCAAACACCCCCGAGGAGGCACCACCCTTTCGGGTGAAAAAACCATGCCGGACGGGCAGGCCGGGCGAGGTCAAGATCTCAAGCATCGGGATCCGGGTCAAACCCTGGCGGCGGCGCAGTGCCAGGGGCGTGAAAGGCAATCGCTTTGAACAGCGAACCCATTTCCGCGGGATCGGTCAAGCGGTGATGTGCCGCGCGGTGACTTTCCAGGGCCTGACCCGACAGACCAGAGGCAAGGCGCGCGGTGCGCTGCCCAATACCCAGGCGTTCCAGCAATATCCCCTGGTCGGTCAGCCCGGTGCGGGAGGACGCAATGGCCAGGGCCAGGGATTCAAAATCGACATGGGCGGTCAGGTCCGCCTGCCCCGGGCTGGCCAGCGGATCCTCGGGGGTATGGTGACACAGGGCCTGCAGCGTATCGCCCCTGGACCGCCAGCCGCCATAATCCACGACAATTGCCGCCCCGCCGTGCTGCTGCAGGCGCTGACCGATCACGGCACCGATGTTGTCTAGCGCGGGGCAGATCTCGATCAGGCTGCCCAAAGGGTCACGCGCGAAACGGCGGTCGGGCACGGGCATCGGTGCGGAAAGCCCGAACTGAAGGACGGCATCGCGGTGCCCCACCCGTCGTTCATGCCAGCCCAGAGGGCCGCGTTCGTACTGCCGGATTGGCATGGCATCGAAAAACTCGTTGGCCAAAAGGAACAAGGGCTGGTCAGGCAGGGCGCCGACGTCATTGGCCCAAGTGACCCCCGGATAGGAATGCAAGGTCTGCGCCTGCACCGCGCGCAGGGTTGCCGAGGCCTCGACGAGCATGATCCGGGCGGCAGCATGAAAGCCGGGCACCCCGCGTGTGGCGCGCAGCACATCTGCCATCAACGTCCCGCGACCGGGGCCAAGTTCGGCCAGGGTAAAAGGGGACGGCGCGCCCTGGTCATGCCAGGCCTGTGCCAGGCAAAGCCCTAACAGCTCGCCGAACATCTGGCTGATTTCCGGGGCCGTGGTGAAATCGCCCGCCGCCCCGAAAGGGTCGCGCGTGCTGTAATAGCCGTGCAGCGGATGCAACAGGCATTCGGTCATGAAATCCGCCACGGTCATCGGACCTTGCGCGTCGATCCGCCGGATCAAAAGCGCGGCCAATGCGGTCATGTCGGCTTTGCGCGCAGGATGAGCCAAACACCGACTGCAATCATGGGCAGCGACAGCGCCTGACCCATGGTCAAACCATATCCCCCGAAGTGAAAGGCAAGGCCGACGGGGTTAGCGGCGGTGACGAAGTTTGCATCCGGCTGGCGGACGAATTCGACCACAAACCGGGCCAGCCCGTAGCCGGCAAGGAATACCCCAGTCAGCGCGCCGGGCCGGGAAAACCAGCCGCGCCGCCAGGCCAGCCACACAAGGACGGCCCCCAGCACCAGACCTTCAAGAAGGGCCTCGTACAGCTGCGAAGGGTGGCGTGCGCAGACGCCCACGATCCCCGCACAGGTTTGTGCTGCCTCGCCAGGAAAGGCCACGCCCCAGGACAGATCGGTCGGCCGTCCCCAAAGCTCGGCATTGATGAAATTCGCGACCCGGCCCAGGAAAAGTCCGGGGGGGGCTGCAACGGCCAAAAGATCGCCCAAAGGTCGCATCGCGATGCCTTCGCGCCGGCAGAACCAGACGGCGGCCAGGATGACGCCCAGAAAACCGCCGTGAAAGGACATGCCGCCCTGCCACACAAATGGGATTTCCGCAGGGTTGGCGAGGAAATAGGCGGGTTTGTAAAACAGCACATATCCCAGCCGACCCCCCAGGATCATGCCGAAAATGATCCAGGTCAGCAGCCGTTCGGTCTGTTCGGAGGTCATCGGCGCCGCGCCTGGAGCCCAGAACCGATCACGCCGCAGCGCGAGCAGCACGATCCGATAAGCGATCAAGATGCCAGCGATATAGGCCAGCGCATACCAGCGCAGTTCGAACCCATAGCCGAAAAGCTCGATCCGATAGAGGACAGGCGAAATGTCTGGAAACGGGATATAGGACAAGGGACTGCCTTTGTTGGCGCGGTGCAAGGATGTGCCGCAAGGCGATAGCCTAAGTCAACCGCGTCGCACCTGCGTCATTCGTGGGCTTGAGATAGGCAGGTCCGCACCGCATATAAGGGGTGACGGGGCACGCCACGTCGCCAAAGGAGTCCGAACATGCAAAGCCGCAACAAGTTTCTCGACGACATGAGCCAATTGATGACGAATGCAATGGGCGTGGCGCAAGGGGCCAAGACCGAGGCCGAGACCGCGATGAAGGGGTTCATCGACCGCTGGATGGCTGAACGCGACTTTGTCACGCGCGAAGAATTCGATGCCGCCCGCATGATGGCAATCAAGGCACGCGAAGAAAATACGGCGCTTGAACTGCGGATCGCCGCACTGGAAGCGGCGCTGGCCAAAAAGACCAAGACCTGAGCCGGCACGACGGGCGGCGGTCAGGCATCAAGGCGTCGTCCGCCGCCTGATGGGTCAGATAGGTTTTTGTCGTGTCCAGCCATGGCCCCGGCGAAAGTGTGATCGTGGTATCGAGCTGGCTTAGCTGGGCTGTCGCACAACCTCAGCGCGATCTTGTGAAATTCCAGATATACCAAAGGTTTAATCCGCGACTTCTCCACAGGAGATTTGCGAAGAAAACGCTTTACAGGCTTTCCCTTTGGGAACACCATATCTAGTAATGGCAATGTCGGGCAACGCTTTGTCTTGCCTAATAATCAGCTTCTAGTGGTGACGCCAGATAGAGGCACGATAATGAGGTCGAGCAATGTCGCTATCCGAAGCGTTCCTATCGGATGATCTGCACCCGATTGATATCGTGGAATCCCTCGCAGAACATCACGCCTGGCAGTTTGACCGCGTCACCGACGATCAGATCGCGATGGCAGTCGAGGGACAGTGGCGGACCTATTCGCTGACCCTGGCGTGGTCGTCGCAGGACGAGACGCTGCGCCTGATCTGCACCTTTGAGATGGACCCGCCAACCGACCAGATGCCCAAGCTTTACGATATGCTGAATCGCTGCAATGACATGGTCTGGAATGGCGCATTCACCTATTGGACCGAACAGAAACTGATGGTTTGGCGCAATGGATTGCTGCTGGCGGGCGGACAAAGCCCGTCGACCGAACAGATTGACAAGCTGATTGCCGGGGCCGTGCAGGCGTCGGAACGGTTCTACCCGGCGTTCCAGTTGGCCTGCTGGGGCAGCCGCACCCCCGCCGAGGCGATGAAGATCGCCATTGCCGAGGCCTATGGCCGGGCCTGACCCCCGCCGAACCCCCATTGAAGCTGCCTTTGCCGCCGCCTAACCTCTGTCCAGAATGACAGGGGGTGCGCATGGCACTGGAACGGATTGCCCGCGAGGGGTTGGTGCTCTTGGGTTGCGGCAAGATGGGATCGGCGCTGCTGGCGGGCTGGTTGGCCGCCGGATTGCCCCCGACATCGGTTTGGGTTCTGGAACCGAACCCGACTGACTGGCTGCGCGCAACGGGTGTGCATCTGAACCAGGGGGTGCCGCCTGCGCCTGCCGTGGCGCTGCTGGCGGTCAAGCCGCAGATGATGGGGGCGGCGCTGCCTGCCTTGCAGGCGCTGGGCGACGGCAAGACGCTGGTGGTCTCGATCGCGGCGGGGACCAGCATCGCAACGTTTGAGGCGGTCTTTGGCGCGCAGACCCCCATCGTGCGGACGATGCCGAACACGCCCGCGATGGTCGGGCGCGGGATCACCGGGCTATGCCATAACACCAATGCAACCGCGGACGATGTGGCGTTGGCGACCGCGCTGATGGTAGCGGTGGGCGAGGTCGTTCTGCTGGACGGTGAGCATCAGATCGACGCCGTCACGGCCGTCTCCGGCTCCGGTCCCGCCTATGTGTTTCACCTGATCGAGGCGATGGCGGCGGCCGGGGTTGCCGAAGGCCTGTCCCCCGACACCGCAATGCAGCTGGCGCGCGCGACGGTCTGCGGTGCAGGGGAACTGGCGTACCGCGCGCCGGAAACGGCGGAACAGTTGCGCGTCAACGTGACCTCTCCGGGCGGGACCACGGCTGCGGCGCTGGCCGTCCTCATGGACCCGGAAACCGGTTTTCCCCCGTTGCTGCGCCGTGCCGTCAAGGCCGCTGCCGACCGAGGACGGGAGCTGGGCGCATGACCATCACCTATGCCGAATTTGAGGCGGTCGACATCCGCGTGGGCCGCATCACGCGGGCCGAACCCTTTCCCGAGGCGCGCAAGCCTGCGATCAAGCTTTGGGTCGATTTCGGCCCCGTCATCGGCGAAAAACGGTCGTCGGCCCAGATCACCAAACACTATCATCCGGCAACCTTGGTCGGGCGTCAGGTTCTGGCCGTGGTGAACTTTCCGCCCCGCCAGATCGGCCCCATGATGTCCGAGGTGCTGGTTCTCGGCGTGCCGGATGCTGAGGGAGAAGTGGTCCTGATCGGGCCAGGCCATGATGTTCCGCTGGGAGGGAAACTCTTTTGAAAAAGCTGCTGATCACCCGCCGTTTGCCAGACCGGGTTCTGGAGGCGGCACGGGCGCGGTTTGACGTCACCCTGCGCGACGAGACTGCGGTTCTGTCGGCGCCTGAACTGCGTGCTGCCCTGTCCGACTATGACGCCGTGCTGCCGACCCTTGGCGATCGGTTCCAGGCTGACGTCTTTGATGATGTGCCAAAGCCGCGTGCAAGAATCCTTGCCAATTTTGGCGTGGGCTACAACCACATCGACGCAAACGCGGCGCGGGCCGCGGGGATCGCGGTGACCAACACCCCCGGCGCCGTCACCGACGCGACTGCCGATATCGCGCTGGCATTAATCCTGATGACCGCTCGTCGTCTGGGCGAGGGGGAGCGGTTCTTGCGCTCGGGCCAGTGGCAGGGCTGGGGGCCGGTGCAGATGCTGGGCATGCATGTGACCGGCAAGACCGTTGGCATCATCGGCATGGGCCGCATCGGCAAGGCGATTGCCCGGCGCTGCCATTTCGGGTTCGGGATGCATGTCGTGTTCTTCAACCGATCCACCGTCGAAGACCCGGGAATGCCCGCGAAACAGGTCACGATGTCCGAGGCGATGGCGGCGGACATCGTCGTAGTGGCGGTACCTGGTGGGGGCGAGACGCACCACCTGATCAACGAGACCACACTGGACTGGATGAAACCGACCGGCATTTTCATCAACATCAGCCGGGGCGATGTGGTGGACGAGGCGGCGCTGATCGCGACCCTGCAGGCGGGACAGATCGCAGGAGCGGGCCTCGATGTCTACGAGTTCGAACCAAAGGTTCCTGCCGCCTTGATCGCGATGGAAAACGTGACGCTGATCCCGCATCTGGGCACGGCGGCGCTGGAGGTGCGCGAGGCGATGGGAATGATGGCGGTCGACAACCTGATCGCCTGGGACGAGGGGCGCCCGCTGCCAAATGCCGTCTGACTCATGATCATCTCGCACGCGCGGCGCTACATCTTCGTGCATATCCCCAAGACCGGCGGCACCGCGCTGTCGCTGGCGCTAGAGGCGCGTGCAGCCAAGGATGACATCCTGATCGGCGACACCCCCAAAGCGCGCGCGCGCAAGGAGCGATTGCGGGGGGTCAAGACGGCGGGGCGGTTATGGAAGCACTCGACGCTGGCGGATGTGGCTGGGCTGGTCAGTGATGAGGAGGTGGCAGGATTCTTCACCCTCACGCTGG
>JANPBI010000148.1:0-10365 GCA_031430315.1 Rhodobacterales bacterium
GGAGCAGCGAGGCATGGATGTTGAGACAGCCATGACGCGGCGCATCGAGGAGCCCTTGCGGCAGGATCAGCCCGTAGGCCACGACAACCGCGACATCTGCTGCATGTGCAGCATAGTTATGCTGCACATCTTCGCTGCGCAGCGAAAGCGGGTGATGAACGGGTAAACCATGGCCCTCTGCGGCCAGATGAACAGGGCCTTTGCGATCCACTTTTCCGCGTCCGGCCGGACGAGGTGGCTGGCAGTAAACTGCCACAATATCATGCGCTTGATGTAAAGCCCGCAAGGCTGGCACAGCAAATTCTGGTGTCCCCATGAAAACAATTTTCATTTCGCACGCAGCATCTTTTCTGACCGCGCGATCAGCATCTTTCTGCGCAGCGATGACAGATGATCGAAATACATTTTGCCTGCCAGATGATCGATCTGATGCTGCACCGATGTCGCCCAAAGATCAACGAAATCGCGATCCTCCCAGTCACCTTGGCTGTTCATGAACCGGACCGTGACGGCCCGAGGCCGCGCGATGACCGCAGACACAAAGGGCAGGTTGGGCGAGGCTTCCTCGTGGTTTCGAAACTGGCCGGATGCATGAAGTACCAAAAGATTTGCCATGCGCACCGCCTGGCCGCGCCCGGTCGAGCAGTCCACCACGGCCAGCCGCAGCGGTACACCGATCTGCACAGCCGCCAGACCGTACCCTGGCATTGCGTCCATCGTGTCGATCATGTCAGCCCAGATGTCGCGCACTGCGTCGGTGATGGCGGGCACATCTTCTGCCGCTTGAGCCAGCACCGGATGTGGAAACCGCAGGCAAGGGCGCACTGTCATCCGCGCGTCCTGTTTGCGCCACTGGAAAGGCCAGACGAGATTGTGCAGGTCACGCTGCTGATGCGAAGGCATTTGACCACAGCAGGCTCTCGCAACGTCGTCGATGGCGCATCCGGTCGGCGCAGCAACGACAGGATCACCATCAACCGCGCGCCAGTTCGCGTTTCAGCTTTTCCATCTTGCGGGTGATCATCTGCCGTTTCAGGGGGCCGAGGTAGTCGATGAACAACTTGCCCGCTAAGTGGTCGATTTCATGCTGAACGCAGGTAGCCCAGAGACCGTCGAACTGCTGTTCCTGTTCGGTCCCGTCCAGCGCCAGCCAGCTGACGCGAACCTCGGCAGGACGCTGAATTTCAGCATATTGCTCCGGGATCGACAGGCAGCCCTCGTCATAGGTCGACAGCTCTTCCGACGCCCACAGGACCGTCGGGTTGATCAGCACCACCGGCGACGGCTCGGCCTCTGGCCGCTTTTCGCAGTCCATCACGATCAGCCGTTTCATCACCCCGACCTGCGGCGCGGCCAGCCCGATGCCAGGCGCATCATACATGGTCTGCAGCATATCTCCGGCCAGGGCCTCGATCTCGGGAGTGATTTCCGTGATCGGTTCACATGGCTTCTTGAGGCGCGGGTCAGGGTGGATAAGTATATGGCGGATCATGCCGATGGATTTAAGGTGCCGCACAAAGTGACGCAAGAGAAATGGGCAAACGCTAGCGGCCAACATTGCCCGCCCTTCATGGGAACAGCGTTGTGCTGCGCTATCAATCCAAGGCATATTGTTCCAACGATATGACCCATGCAGGAACATTGTTCCCGCCAACCCGATGAACCCCAAAATTCCTTTTGAAAGAGCCTGCCAGAATGAGCTTTGACGACCTGATCGACCGCCGCGGCACCCATTCGTCGAAATGGGACATGATGGAGCCTTTGTATGGCGTTTCGCCGAAGGATGGCGTGGCGATGTGGGTCGCCGACATGGATTTTCGCCCGCCCGCATGTGTACAAGACGCGTTGGAGCGGATGACTGCACATGGCGTCTACGGCTATTTCGGCGATGACCGGGCCTACAAGGGCGCAATTATCTGGTGGATGGCCAAGCGGCACGGCTGGACCGTCGATCCAGACCACATCTTTACCACGCACGGGCTGGTGAACGGCACTGCGCTATGCGTCGATGCATTCACGGTGCCCGGTGATGCGGTGGTGCTGTCGACCCCCGTATACCATGCTTTTGCCAGGGTCATCAAAGGTGCGGGTCGTGGTGTCACCGAATGCCCGCTGACCCTGACCGAAGGTCGGCAGGTGATGGATTTCGCGGCCTGGGATGCGCGCATGACAGGGCGCGAGCGGATGTTCATCCTGTGCTCACCGCATAATCCGGGTGGGCGCGTCTGGAGCAAAGAAGAACTGCGTGGCGTCGCGGCGTTCTGCCAGCGTCACGATCTGATTTTGGTATCGGACGAAATCCACCATGATCTTGTGATGGCTGGACACCGGCACTTGGCCATGCCTCTGGCGGCGCCAGAAGTTGCCGATCGCCTGGTCATGATGACCGCGACAACCAAGACGTTCAACATTGCCGGTGCGCATATCGGCAATGTCATCATCGCCAACCCCGACCTGCGCGCGCGGTTCGCGGCCAAGATCAATGCGATGGGCATATCGCCCAACGCTTTTGGCATGCATATGGCCACGGCGGCCTATTCGCCCGAAGGGGCCGCCTGGGTCGACAGCCTGACCGCCTATCTGGACGGCAACCGACGTATCTTTGACGCCGCCATGAATGCCATTCCCGGCGTCCGGTCGATCCCGCTGGAGGCGACCTATTTGGCCTGGGTCGATTTTTCGGGCACCGGCATGGCCCCGGCAGAGTTCATCGCGCGGGTCGAAAAAACGGCGCGGATTGCTGCGAATTACGGAAGTTCGTTCGGTCTTGGGGGCGACAGCTTTCTGCGGTTCAACATCGCGACCCCGCGGGCGGTCATCGTCGAGGCGGTGGCACGTCTGCAAGGGGCCTTTGCCGATCTGCAATGAAGGCACTTGGCGGCATCTTTACTAGCTTCGTCTTGATCGCCCTTGTAGGGCTGATGGCTCTTTGGGTGTGGACTCATCCGGCGATCAAACCACCCGACCGCGTGCCCCTGACAGACAAGGTTGACCGCATCCTGATCGAAAAGGCGGACCGGCGCATGACCGTCTTTCGCGCCGGCAAGGCACTGCAGACTTATCGGATTTTGTTGGGCTTTTCGCCCATTGGCGACAAGGTCCGGCAAGGCGACGGGCGCACGCCCGAAGGCATCTTTCGCATCGATCGGCGCAACGCGGGCAGCGCCTATCACCTGTCACTGGGGCTGGACTATCCGCGCCCGGCAGACCGCGCCCGCGCCTTAGCGGCCAGGATCGATCCGGGAGGCGACATCATGATCCACGGTCAACCCAACGGCATGGCAGATGGAACGGTGTTGCAAGTCGATTGGACCGCCGGATGCATAGCCGTGTCGGACGCGGAAATCGAAGAGCTGTTTGCCGCCGTCGATATCGGCACGCCGGTCGAAATCCGACCCTAGGACTTGCCGATATAGGCGATGGGGGCGTTTTCGTCCCGCAGGTAGTCCAGCGCGGCCCTGTCCGTGATCGGTGTTGCCCGCTTGAACTCGCAGATAAGCTCCCCGCCCTCTAGCGACGAGGCCACGATCAGGCATTGCATGATATGGCGCGATCCGTCGTATAGGTCGACCAGGCCGCGCAAATGCGGGGCGTGTTCCGCCTCCAGCGCGAAACCGTCGGCCCAGGACCGCAAGACAGGAAAGATCGCGTCGCCCACATGGACCCGCAACCGGGACCTTGCGCGGTTTTGTCTGAGACGCGCGGCATCAAGCCCGGCGCGGACCTCCGGTGGCAGAAACTCCAGAATGGCAGCCTCCATGCATGCGCAGAACATGCCTGCAGAACTCTGATCCCCAAATTGTTAAAATCAAGCGACAGAAGAAATTTCTATCCGCCGCTGGCCTTTTCCGTGCCCTGGATGCCGCAGTTGGCCCGTGGAAATGGCAGCTATCGTGGTAGACAACGCCCTCTGATTGCGGTTTGGAAACATTCGCGGAACACGAACGGAATGGACGGAATGCGAATCGATTCCAGGGCTGCGGATCATGGCGGTGGCATTGATGCTGCCGCAGCGCGCTATGGCGGGGTTCGGGGCGACTGGTTGGATCTGTCGACCGGCATCAATCGCGTGCCCTACCCGGTAGTGCGCTTGACAGCTGCCGCATGGCGCGACCTGCCGGATGCCGGCGCAATTCAGGCGCTGGAGGTCGCGGCCCGGCTGTTCTGGAACATCCCGGATAAAGCAGCGATCTTTGCCGCCCCAGGCGCCTCCAGCCTCATCGCGCGGATCCCGGACATGGTCCCTGCAGGTAAAGTGGCGATCCCCGGTCCGACCTACAATGAACATGCCCGCGCTTTTCGGGCATGCGGCTGGCAGGTTGTCGACGACACACCGGCGGCCCGCGTCGTCGTGCATCCGAACAATCCCGATGGCCGACTTTGGACCCTCACAGATTGCCAGTCTGACCTGATGATCATCGACGAAAGCTTTGGCGATGTCGTCCCGGACCAGAGCCTGATCGCAGCCTCAGTGCGACCCGGCACGCTGGTCCTCAAAAGCCTGGGCAAGTTCTGGGGGCTGGCCGGGGCACGGTTGGGCTTTGCCATCGGCGATCCCGAACTGATTGCAGCCCTGCGCCAGATGCTGGGCCCCTGGCCAGTCTCCGGCCCGGCATTGGCCCTGGGTCAGGCGGCACTGTCCGATCCCGCTTGGGCAGTCCGCACCCGCAGACGGCTGGCACGGGACGCCCAACGGCTGGACCGGATGATGACCGACGCCGGGGTCCGGCTGTCCGGCGGCACGGACCTGTTCCGGCTTTACGACACCGCGAATGCGGCAGGCGTGCAAGATGATCTTGCACAGCACCAAATCTGGACGCGTACATTCCCCTATTCCGACCGCTGGTTGCGGCTAGGCTTGCCGGGTCCCCGCGCCGAATGGGACCGGCTGGCAGTCGCCCTAGCGGCACGGCGCGGAATATGAGCGCGGGCCTTCTGGCCGTCGCCATGATCGCAGATGCGGTCCTGGGCGAACCCCCGGTCGTGTGGGGCCGGGTGCCGCATCCGGCAGTCCTGATGGGACGGGCAATCGATCTTCTGGATCAAAGGTTGAACAAAGGGCCCACCCGCCGGATGATGGGGGTCGCGGCGGTCGCCGCGCTGGTTGCGGGGGCGGGCGCTCTGGGTCTCGCCCTGCATTTGATCCCGGATGCCGGGCTGATCGAGGCCGCCGTCGTCGCCGTTCTGCTGGCACAAAAAAGCCTGGTCGACCATGTGCGTGCCGTAGCCACCGGCCTGCGCCAGTCGCTGAAAGACGGACGGCAGGCGGTGGCGATGATTGTCGGGCGCGACACCGCGACGATGAAAGAGCCCGACGTCGCCCGCGCCGCCATCGAAAGTGCCGCCGAAAACCTGTCGGACGGGGTCATCGCCCCGATCTTTTGGTATCTGCTGTTCGGACTTCCCGGCATCCTGATCTACAAGGTGGTCAATACGGCCGACAGCATGATCGGCCACCGCACCCCGAAATACGAAGCATTCGGCTGGGCAGCGGCACGGCTTGACGATGTGTTGAACCTTGTCCCTGCCCGGCTCACCGCCATCCTGATCGCCGTAACGCACGGACACCTTGATACCGGGCCGATCCTGCGCGACGCGCCCCTGCACCGCAGCCCCAATGCCGGCTGGCCCGAGGCGGCCATGGCTGTCGTGCTGAACGTCGCCCTGTCCGGGCCACGCAGTTATCACGGCGAGAAGAAGGATTTTCCCTGGGTCTGGAAAGAGGGACGTCGCGATCCCGGTCCGGCCGAGGTGGATGCCGCCTGTCGCGCGCTATGGCGCAGTTGGGCGGGAATTCTGGCAGTTGTCTTGCTGTTGTGGTGGGCGTGACGAACACCGTGTCCGGCAACCGTCACGCGATGTTGAGCGGGCCGCGTTAGCGCAGCAGGCTGATCGATGGGGCGGTATGCCACGACCCGGCCCCATGGCGGTCAAACCCGTCCTGCGCCCAGCCGAGCAAGATTGCCACCGTCATCATCCCGACAAATCCGTTCATGGTCATCCTCGCAAAACGTGATCGTTCACGTCTTGTTCTGACCGAATCGGGTTAATTCTGCGTTAGTCGTGAGTCAGGCCACCAAGGCCTCGGCGCGCTTGAGATCCACGCTGACCAATTGGCTCACGCCCTGTTCGGCCATGGTGACCCCGAATAGCCGGTCCATCCGCGACATCGTCACCGCATGGTGGGTGATGATCAGGAACCGTGTATCGGTGCGGCGGGTCATCTCATCCAGAAGATCACAGAACCGGGTGACGTTGGCGTCATCCAGCGGCGCATCGACCTCGTCCAGCACGCAGATCGGCGCGGGGTTGGCCAGGAACACCGCAAAGATCAAGGCAAGTGCCGTCAGCGTCTGCTCGCCGCCCGACAAGAGGCTAAGGGTCGACAGCCGCTTGCCCGGGGGTTGGCACATGATTTCCAGCCCCGCCTCCAGCGGATCGTCGCTTTCCACCATCACCAGCCGCGCCTCGCCCCCGCCGAAAAGATGGGTGAACAGCGTGGCAAAGTTGGCGTTGACCTGCTCGAACGCCGTCAAGAGTCGCTCACGCCCTTCGCGGTTCAGGCCTGCGATCCCGGCGCGCAGTTTCTTGACGGCCTCTTCGAGGTCGACCTTTTCGGTTGCCAGCGCCTCATACTCCGCCTCCACCGCCTTGGCATCTTCGGCAGCGCGCAGGTTCACGGCACCGAGCGACTCGCGCTGGCGGCGCAGGCGGCCAACTTCTGTCTCCAGATGTGCTGCGTCGGGCATCGTTTCCGGATCGAGCCGCAGCAGGGTCAGCAGTTCTGCAGGCTCGCATTCTGCCTCCACCCGGATGCGTTCGGCGGCAAGTTCGGTGGCGGCCAGTGCGGCCTCGATCCGCGCCTCGTCCCGGGCGCGGGCTTCGCGGGCCTCGCCTGCGGCGCGGTCAGCCTGACGTTCGCCGTCCTGCGCCGCACGCAAGGCCCCCTCAGCTGCCGCCAGCACTTCGGCGGCCTTGCGACGGCGGGCTTCGGCGGTGTCGATGGCATCGGCCATCTGGGCGCGACGGGCGCCAAGTTCATCCGGGACAGCCGATGCACGCGCAAGTTCGGCCTGGGTTTCGGCCTGACGGGTTGCCAGTTCCTCGCTGCGGCGCGTCGCGGTATCCAGCCGGTGCCGCCAGCCCGACAGTTCTGTCGTCGCCGCTTGTTTCCGGCGCAGCCGCGCATCCCCCTCGCGGCGCAGTTCGTCATGCGCGGATCGGCGGGTCAGCATGGTCAGGCGCGCGGCCTCCACCGCGATCTTGGCGGCGTCGACGGCGGCGCGGGCAGAACCCAGATCGTCAAGGCCCGCAAGTCCAGCCTCAGTCTCGGCCAGTCGTGCGCGGGCATCATCGGCCTCGGCGGTGAACCGCGCCGCCGCCATTTCCGCCGCCTCGACCTTGCCACCGGCAAGCGATTTCTCGGCCTGCGCCCGCGACAGGGCACGATGCGCCTCAGCCAGCCGCTGGTCCGCCGCCCGGCGTGCCTCGCGCGCCATCTGGTCTGCACGGGTGAGGTCGGCCAGCCGCGCCTGCAAAGCCTCATGCGCAAGGAGCGCCCCCTCGGCGCGGGCGGCGGCATCCTCGAGGTCGCGTTTCAGCGCGACCAGCCGGTTCAGCTGTTCCAACCGCAGGGCGGCGGTCGAGGTCGCATCCTCGGCCGCTGACGAAAACCCATCCCAGCGCCACAGATCGCCTTCGACACTGACCAGCCGCTGGCCGGGCATGAGGTCGCCTTGCAAAGCAGCCCCCCGGTCCCGCGCGACAAGGCCGACCTGCGAAAGACGCCGCTGCAGGACAGGGGCCGCAACAACCTTGGATGCCAGCGATTCGACCCCTCCAGGCAGCGTCTGATCGCTGGCATAGGCCGCCAGCGCCCGCCAGCCGGTGCGCGCGGCCCCCTCGATCAGCGGCGCGCGCAGATCATCGGCCAAGGCCGCCCCCAGCGCCTTTTCAAAACCGGGGGTCACCTTCAACCGGTCCATCAGCTGGGCGCCGACCTTGGCTTCGCGCTCCATCAGGCGGGCAAGCGCCTGCACCTCGGCGCGCATGGCGTTGGCCTCGCCCTCGGCCCCAGAGCGCTGCGCGCGCGCCTCGGCCTCGCGCACCTGCGTGTCGCTGCGCGCGGTTTCCGCCTCAGCCAGCGCGGTCTCGGTCGCCTTCAGCAAGGCCTGCGCATCTGCCAGCGCACATTCAAAGACAGCCTCGGCCTCGGTCGCTTTGGCAAGGCTCCCGCGTGCCTCGCCCTCGGCTTGATGCGCTCGTGCGGTTTCTGCCTCGGCGCGGTCCAGGCTTTGGCGCGTGTCGCCGATCAGCCGCTGCGCGGATTGGTGGCGCGCCGCCAGGCGGGCGGCATCCTCGGTCAGGACGGTCAGCCCGGATTCCACCCCGGACAGCTCCGCCGCAGCCGCCGTCGCAACCTCGCCCGCCTCGGCCAGCCGCGCGTCATGGCCTTCGGCCCCTTTGGCAAGCTGGTCCAGCTCCCATTCCAGTTGGGTGATCGTCTCACCCGCATCGCGGTTCAACCCCGCCTCGCGCGCCATGTCCTGCGTCAGTTGCGCTTCGCGCGCCGTCAGCGTGGCGATCAGATCGGTTGCGCGCTTTTCCTCATCCGTCAGGGCATCGCGCTGCAATTGCAAGCGTTGCAGGATGGCCCCCGCGACCGCCTCTTCCTCACGCAGGGGCGGCAAGGCATCCTCAGCCTCGGCGCGCGCGGCAGCGGCAGCGCGAGCGACCGCCTCAACCTGCGAGGCACGCAGCGTGCTGGCGCGGAAGGCGACCTCCGCCTCGGCATGGACCAGATCGGCTTCGCGCCAAAGGCGATACAAAAGCATCCCCTCGGTCCTGCGCAACTCTTCAGCGATCTCGCGGTAGCGTTCGGCTTGCTTGGCCTGTCGCACCAGAACCGACAACTGTTGCGCCAGGCTTTCCAGCACGTCGTCGATCCGCGTCAGGTTCGTTTCCGTCGATTGCAGTTTCAGTTCCGCCTCGTGACGGCGCTGGTAAAGGCCCGAGATGCCGGCGGCCTCTTCCAGTATCCGCCGCCGCGATTTGGGCCGCGCGTTGATCAGCTCCGAAATCTGCCCCTGTCGCACCAATGCTGGCGAATGCGATCCCGTCGAGGCATCGGCAAACAGCATTTGCACATCACGTGCGCGAGCCTCTTTGCCGTTGGTCTTGTAGGCCGACCCGATGTCGCGAGTGATACGGCGCACGATTTCGATCTGATCCGCATCGTTGAACCCGGACGGGGCCAGCCGTTCGGAATTGTCGATGACCAAGGCAACTTCGGCAAAGTGGCGGGCGCCTCGGGTCGCAGCCCCGTTGAAGATCACGTCTTCCATGCCGTCGCCGCGCATTGCGGTGGGACGGTTTTCGCCCATAACCCAGCGCAAGGCCTCCAGGAGGTTCGACTTGCCACAGCCATTGGGACCAACAACGCCCGTCAGTCCCTGATGGATCACAAGATCCGTCGGGTCGACAAAACTCTTGAAGCCGTTGAGCCGTAGCCGGGTAAAACGCAAAAGACTGGTCCCGATGATTCCCGCATTCAGGCACCATCGTCCGGTTTGAGGGCCTTCGAGTCAACCCACGCACCCCGCATGTCGCGCGTTTGGGCAAGTTGTCCCCAAGATGTTGGGGCTAGAGTCCCGCTGCCAGCCGTGCGCCTTGGTCAATCGCGCGCTTGGCGTCCAGCTCACCCGCGTGATCCGCGCCACCGATCAGGTGAAAAGGCTGGCCAATGGCCGTCAGCTCTTCGGCAAGCCTGCGGTCGGGAAGTTGGCCAGCGCAAAGGACCACGGTGTCCACCGCCAATAACTCGGCCTGACCATTGCGCGAGATCATCAGCCCGTCATCCGTGATTGCCTCATAGCCTACACCGCCCCACATCTGCACGCCCCGCTGTTGCAGGCGTGTGCGATGTATCCAGCCCGTGGTCTTGCCAAGGCCGCGCCCCAGCTTTTCGGCCTTGCGCTGCAAAAGCCAGACCTCGCGAGCCGGGGCGTCGGGCTGTGCACCTTCGGGCGCAAGCCCGCCGCACGCATCGTGAGGGGTAACGACACCCCATTCGTGCCGCCAATGGGGAACATCAAGCGTGGGGCTTGGCCCGGACTGCACCAGATATTCCGCCACGTCAAAGCCGATGCCGCCTGCGCCCACGACAGCCACCCGCTGCCCGACCGGCGCGCCGTTGAGAACATCGATATAGCGCAGGACCTGCACCCCGCCGATCACTGGGATGCCGGGATCGCGGGGCAAGACACCAGTGGCAAGGATCGTGTCGTCAAAGCGCGCCAAGTCCACGGCGCGCGCCGCGGTGTTCAGCAAAACCTCCACCCCGTGCTTGGCCAGCATGGTCTTGAA
>JANPBI010000149.1:0-17368 GCA_031430315.1 Rhodobacterales bacterium
GGTCGGCGCGCCGCCTTCCTGTTTGCGGCGGGCGACAAAGCGGCGCAGGTCTTCCTGATGGTCGCCGTTCATCGCCGGGGCCTCGAACTCGGCCAGGATCTGCTTGTAGATCCGGTGCGCGCGTTCCTGCGTCCAGACCGATCCGTCAAGCTCCCACGCTTCATAGTTGCGCCAGTCGCTGGCGATGGGGGCGTAAAACGCGTGCTGATAGCGGTCTTGCGTGTGCTGGACGCCAAAGTAATGCCCGTTCGGGCCGACTTCCTTGATCGTGTCGAAGGCAAGGTCATCGTCCGTGGTGGCGAAGGTGGCTTCTTCAAAGTAGCGCTGGATCATCTGCAGGACTTCGCAATCCATGATGAACTTTTCGGGGCTGGCGATCAGCCCGCCCTCCAGCCAACCGTCAGCATGGTAAACCATGTTGGTCCCTGACTGGACGGCGGACCAGAGGGAATTCGACGTCTCCCACATCGCCTGGCCGTCAGGCACGTTTGCCGCGCATACGCCACTGGCGCGCATCGGCACGCCATAAAACCGCACCAGCTGGCCGGTCATCTGGGTAGCCCGCATGTATTCGGGCGTCCCGAATGCCGGTGCGCCAGATTTCATGTCGACGTTCGAGGTAAAGGTTCCAATGGCCACAGGACAGCCGGGATTGATGTATTGCAGCAAGGCAAGGGCCGCCAAAGCCTCGGCCAAGGACAGTGCCACGGCACCCGACATCGTGACCGGCGCCATTGCCCCTGCCAGAGTAAACGGCGTGATCACCACTGGCTGGCCGCGACGCGCCATGCGCATCGCACCGTCCAGCATCGGATAGTCGTGCTTGAGCGGACTTACCGAGTTGATGTTGGTGTACATCCGGGGTTTGGCCTGGAACTCTGCCTCGGTCAGGCCACCGGCGATGCGGGCCATTTCCATGACGTCCTCGACCCGCTCCACCCCCAGCGAATATGCATGGACGACTTTGTCAGTGATCGTCAGCTTTTCATAAAGGCAATCCAGGTGGCGGACCGAAGGGTGGATGTCGATCGGTTCAACCGGGTAGCCGCCCGCCACATGGATGCAGTTGAAATACTGCGTCAGCTTCATGAATTCCTTGAACGTCTCAAAATCGCCGGACCTTTTGCCCCGCTCCAAATCCCACGCGTTCGGGGGGCTGGAGACGTTCACAAACACCATGTGCTTGCCACCAAGGATGATCTCGCGGTCCGGATTGCGCGGGGTGATGGTGAATTGGGCCGGCGCGTGGCCCACCATCTCCATCACGAAATCCTCGTCCATCCGCACATTGGTGCCGCTCACCTTGCAGCCTGCCTGTTTCAGGATCGTCACAGCTTCGGGGTTCAGGAATTCGATCCCGATCTCGCGCAAGATGCGCATGGCGGCCTTGTGGACACGCAAGACAGCGTCGCCATCCAGCGGTTCGGTCGGCGCGTCGGGATTGATCGGGATACGCCAGGGCATCTGGTCGATGGCTGCCGTGCCTGCGCGAGCCTTGTTGCCAGCACGTCCCCCCGCACGGGTCCTGCGACCGGTATCGTCGTTCATCCTTGCCCCCATTGCTGGCACCAATGCGGCCTGACAGTGCCGTTGGGCACAACATGGACGAAGCTGCGACCTGATGGGAACCGCCCTAGCGACGCAATCATGTCGTTTATGGATGACGCAACGCTAGTCTGGCTGGATCTGATCCAACCAAGCCCCCAGTCCACCGATGTTAGGCATTACGATGTCGGCATGTTCCCGGAGTTCGTCGCGACCGGCAACACCCGTCAGAACCGCAACCGTCCGCATGCCGGCGGCCCGTCCTGCATCCAGGTCGTGCAGACTGTCGCCGACCATGACGACGCGTGCGGGGTCCAGTTGCAACTGATGGGCAAAGGCAAGGCACATTCCCGGCCCCGGCTTGGGACCATGCCCGGAATCGTAGCCTGCAACAAAGTCAAAAAAAGATGCGATCCCGTGCGCTTGCAGATGGGCTCGGGCCGGGGCCTCAGTGTCGTTTGTGGCCAAGCCCAGTTTCAGCCCACGCGCCCGCAATCCGGCAAGGAACGGGATCAAGGGCACAGCCTCGGCCATCAGGGCATTTGCGGCCAGATCATTGATGGTCGTCAGCAAGGCTGACCTTGTCAGGCCTGGCAGGTGAGGCAACAACGTTTCAGCGATCTCGGCAGCTGTATCCGCAATGACCGGACTGGTGGCGGCAAAGGTTCCGGTCACCACATCATAGCCAATAGCCTCGCCGAGGACCCCGGCATGGTCCGGGTCCCGCGACAGGTGCGACAAAAGCCGTGCCGCCCACCCACCCCAGCTTTGATGAAAGTCGAAAAGCGTGCCGTCCTTGTCAAAAATAATGCCGTCAATCATGCTTGTCTTTTCCCGTCGACTGTTCTGCTGCGGATGGATGGTCCGGTTCTCCTCATGTCCGGATTTCGAACATCAGGTCCAGTGCGGCACGTCGCCACCTGGCAAGAAAACGCGTGCGGCCATCGGCGCTTCGGGATCAAGGCCTTGGTCGGCACAAAAGGCCAACAGGCAGGATTCGTCTTCAAGCAAGTAGTCCAAGACCGCCGCCAGCATTTCGGGTCGGGCCGCCGCCTGGGTCAGGTCTGACACCGACAACCCGGTTGCAGCCAAGAATCCGTTAACAAGATCTTCTTGTGCCGCCAGCCATGCCAAGGCCCGCAAGGCGAGGATTTCGGCAGTTTCTTGCCTGAATTGTTGTCTATTCCCCATGTCTCTCACAACATTGTCACTGAAAACGAAAATTTCGCCACATTCAGAAACCAATTCTTAACCACTTCTGCATCAGTGTCGACAATAGCAGCAACAGTTGGAACAGCGTTAGGGCAATGGTCGGCAAAATCCTCATTGTCGATGGCGTGGCAACCAACCGGATCGTGCTCAGGGTCAAGTTGAGCGCGGCCTTCTATCAGCCTTGCCTTGCGCAGGACGGCGCGTCCTGTATCGCTGTGGCGCGGTCAGAGGTGCCCGATCTTATCCTTCTGGACCACGCCTTGCCGGACATTCCTGCAGAAAGGGTCTTGCAACTCTTGGCAGCGGATCCCCGTACGCGCGCCATTCCTGTCATTGTCACCACAATGGCTGGCGACCCGCAGCTCAGAATGGCGGCGATTGCAGCAGGTGCTCAGGACGTCCTGACAAAACCAGTTGTGGACCAGATACTCTTGGCACGGATCCGCAGTCTGATCCGGGCAAATCCACCGCTGGATCACGGGACCGAAGCAACGTCAGGTGCGTTTCAACTGGCCGAGGCCGCGTCAGTTTTTGACCCCGGCGCGCTGGTTGGTCTTGTGGCGCAGAACGATGCCTCCGCTGCATTCTGGCGTAACGCGCTTGCGCCTGCTCTGGCCTCTCGCCTCATCATCTATTCCAGCCAGCAAGCATTGGCCGAGGCAATCTCGGGCGCGCAGTCTGGTCCAGTTCCGGATGTGTTTGCGATTGAGGCCAGCCCAAAGGACGGCGAAAACGGGTTGCGGATCCTGTCCGAATTGCGCAGCAGCCCAGCGGCACGTCATTCCGCCGTTTGCATGATCCGGCCCGATAACGACGCCACCCTGGCTGCCCTGGCTTTCGATATGGGGGCAGACGATGTCTTTCCGTCTGCCATGTCGACGGCGGAAATCGTGCAGCGGCTACAACGCCTGGCCGAACGCAAGAAACGAGCGGACACGCAGCGGGCGTCGGTCGAGGATCGCTTGCGCCAGGCGCTGTTTGACCCCTTGACCGGGCTTTACAATCGCCGGTACGCAATGCCGCAGTTGGCCGAGATCGCCGATCGTGCCTTGCGCGACGGCACCAGCTTTGCCGCCTTTGTAGTCGATATCGACCGGTTCAAGCGGGTCAATGATCACCATGGCCATGCTGCGGGCGACGCGGTTCTGGTCGAGGTGGCGCAGCGACTGTCAGCCAACCTGCGCGTCGGCGACCTTCTGGCCAGGATCGGAGGAGAAGAGTTTCTGGCCGTCCTGCCCGATGTAACCTTGCCTGAGGCAAAGCGCATTGCTGACCGGCTTTGCGAAGTGATCGCCGACCGTCCGTTTATCGTCTCTGACCGCTGCATGATCTCGGTGACCATCTCGATCGGTTTGGCCATCAGCGCCGGCACCCAATCCGACGAGATTGCTGGCCTGATCGAAGACGCAGACCATGCCATGTTGGCGGCCAAGAATAAAGGGCGCAACCAGGTCACGATGGGACGTAGCGCCGCCTGAGGGCTAGCTTTCAATGCCAGTCGCCGCTTTTGCCAAAGCCGGGGCGCGATCCACGCAATGGTGGGTGGACAGGTTGCCGTCGTCCTGAAATCAAGGCTTTTGCCCCTTGGCATCACGGCTTGGGACAGCCTCGAGCCGATCCGCAAAGGCCGCACGCGCCTGCGGGGTCATCTGTGTCATCAGATCGAGGACCATCCCTTGCCCGAGCGTGAGGCGCGCCTTCGTACGATCCATCTGGCGCGAGAAAAGTGCGGCGACCGCCTCGCGCGCAAAGGGTTCTTCGCGCAGCACCTGCAGCAGTGACTTGACGTCCTCGCGCTGATTTGCCCGCTCTCCCCTCATGTCCGGCGCCGCCTTGATAAAGGCGCGCCGCAAGTTCTCGCGGTCTTCTTTGGTCAGGGCCTCGGTCAGGGGACCAAAATTCAGATCACGCACCAGGGCACCGCGTCCACCACCTTCGCCGCGCGCAAACGACCCCCCAATGGCGCCTACAAACAAGAGATTCAGCGCCAGCGACGCCAACAGCATGATCTGGAAAAGACGCGATGGCTTTGCTGTGGGTTGCTGCAGGGGTGGTTCAAGATTTGCCATGTCCGCCGTCAGCCTTCTGCCATGAAGTCATCGATGCCGGGCAAAAGATCGACGCTGCCCGCGGTCTCGGTACTCCAAACTGCTGCCGCCATAGATGCAACAGGCGTGGGCTGCAAAAATCCCAAAAGTACACCTGCTATGGCAGCCGTACCAAGTCCGGCTTTCGCCGGCCCATGACCAAATAGGTCGGACCACCCCCCCCAGCGCGCCGAAGCCTTTCGCCGATCAATTGCCCTGACTGAATGGCGCTGAACCGACACCGTCGCCTGAACCGCCGCGGCATCCGCCAAAACCCGGCCCATCAGGCCATCCGACGGCATCGGGTCATCCTGCGCCAATCCGGCGAGCATTTTGTCCAACGCGGCATTATTCCCGTCAATATCTGTCATAGTCGTCGCCTTCCTCATATCCCAAAGCCTTGCGCTGGCCTGCCAAGATGGCGGTCAACGCGCGCTTTCCCCGTGCGGTCAAACTTTCGACCGCCTCCACACTCATGTCCATAATATGGGCAATCTCCGGATTGCCAAAACCTTCGATATGGCGGAGTACGACCGCTTGCCTCTGTCGGTCTGGCAGCCTGTCCAAGGCACCCGCCAGCGCCGTCATGCGATCCGCCTCGATCATCGCCTGCGCCGCACTAAGACGATCGTCCGACAAATCCGTCATTTCATGCACATCCAGGGTTGTCCCCCGCCGCCTGCGACTACGAATCCGGTCGGAACATAGGTTCGTCGTGACCCTGTAAAGCCAGGTGGAAACCTGCGCTTCGCCAGGCCGCCAGTCCGGCGCGATCCGCCACAGTCGCAACATCACCTCTTGCGCCACATCTTCGGCCTCGGTCCGGTCACCCGCCAACAAGCGCTGCGCATAGCCCAAGACCCGCCGCAGATGCCGCCCGGCAAGCAGACGCGCAGCATCAGGATCCCCGTTGGCAAAAAGCACCAACAGCGCCTCGTCCGGGGCCGTCGACAAGGCATCCAGCGCCATTTCCATCCAGCCTCAGACTACCTTTGTGCCACGGTCCGAACACAGCCCTGGCGGCGCGCCCCATCTGGGGCGCGCCTACAGCAAACATAGTCAGTTTTTGTCGTCGCGGTCATGGTGTTTGCGACCGCCTTCGTTCATTCGCTTTGCCATCTTTTCGGCAGCGGCGGTTGCTTCGTCGCGACTGATGGCACCATCATCGTCTGTATCGGCGCGGTCAAAAAGTTTCCCCAAGGCCGGGCGGGTCGCCATTTCAGCCGCCGACAACAATCCGTCGCCATCGCTATCCAGATTTGCGATCATCTCAGCGGCCTCTGTCTTGGCGCGTTCGGTCATGTCTGCCAGGCGCATTGCCGACAACTCATCCGCGCTCATCAGGCCATCACCATTGGCGTCGGCTGCCGTGACGCGCGCGGCGCGGTGGGCATCGATTTCGGCTTGCGTCACCTTGCCATCCTTGTCCGCGTCGATCGCGTCGAACATCTGCAGGATCACCCCGCCATTGGCGGGCCCGCGTTCCGCAAAGGCCGTGCCGGTGAACCCAAGACCCATCGCGGCAGTTAGGGCGGCAAGGGTCAGAAAGGTCTTCTTTTGCATCTACGTCTCTCCATGGGTTGAACCGCAACGCCATCTTCGTTGTGGCCATATCCAGAGAAACGCCGAAGCCGTGCGATTCCGTCGCCAAGGCCGCCGTTATTAAGATGCCCTGCCCAGCCGCCCGGCCTGCGACGTTCGCACCCCTCAACCTTTCCAGCCAAATCCGCTAGGTCAAGCTGTGGCCCGCCGGCCTGCTGCCGATCTCTCGCTTGGCTCTGGGCGCGGCGCGCATTATTTCCTAGGATCGCAGATGACATGGAAGACGCAGTACATTTGACGACCGACGATCCGGCAGAACGTCCAACCTATCCTGCATTGGTTCGGGGCTGGAACCAGCGCTGCCCAGCCTGTGGCGCTGGGCCGCTTTTCCGTGGCTATCTCAAAGTGCGCGACACATGTCCCGTCTGCAGTCAGGTCCTTTCGCACCACCGCGCCGATGATGGTCCCGCCTATCTGACCATCCTGATCGTCGGTCACCTCATGGCACCTCTGCTGCTATTCTCCTTTGTGCGCTGGCGGCCTGAGCCGCTGGTGCTGGCAACCGTGTTCATCATTGGCACAGTAGGATTGTCCCTGTACCTCTTGCCGCGTCTCAAGGGGGCAATGATTGGATTGCAATGGGCCAAGCGGATGCACGAGTTCGGGCAGGGCGATGATCGCTGACGTTGCGGAAATTCGCTCTGCCGCCACCGTGGTCTTGTGGCGAAAGGGGCCGGACACCCCCGAGGTGCTGATGGGCCAGCGCGGCCACAAGGCCGCGTTCATGCCGTCGAAATATGTTTTTCCCGGTGGCGCCGTGGACGACGCGGACGCCGCGTTTGAACTGTCACGCGGCTACCTGTCAGACCGATGCCGCGCCAGCCTGCGCCAGTCTTGCGGACCGCTGTCCCCCGGTCCCGATGCGATTGGCCAGGCTGCTTTGCGCGAACTTGCCGAAGAGACGGGCCTTATTGCGGCTGCGGATTTTTCCATGCGTTTCATCTTTCGCGCCATAACGCCGCCTGGTCGCAGTCGCAGGTTCGACGCGCGTTTCTTTCTGGTGCCAGCGGCCCATGTCGAGGGCGATCTGACCGAATTTTCGGGTGCCTCGGACGAGCTGTCGCACCTCCACTGGGTTGGCCTCGCCGCCGCACGCCAACTCGATCTACCCTTCATCACCGAAGTCGTGTTGTCCGAGGTTGCGGCCCTTCTGCAGGGAGCGGATCAACCCGGCGTGCCCTTCTTTGACAATTCCGGACCCATCCCCGCCTTTCGCCGCCTAAGTTAGCGGGGCGGTATCGCTATCAATCTTGCGGACCGGATAAATGGGATGGGGAACCGGGTCCTTTGGACGGAAGAAGTGCAGCCGGAATATTTCGGCATAGTTGCGATAGACATAGGCCTCATTGCGGCGCAGGAAGTGTTCGCGACGCGACGCATAGAGCGCGGGCAGCTTGTACCAGGGTATGTTTGGGTGCATGTGATGAACAACATGGAAGTTGTTGTTCAAAAACAAGACTGATAAAGGCCCCCGGTCCTCGACGACCACGGTGCGCGCGCGAAAGACGTCATGCGCGCGATGTTCCAGATAGGTGCGGATCTTGACCAAGCTGTAACCGATGTAGGCCGCCAACAAATAGGCCCAGATCGGCATAGCCCCAAAGGTAAAAAGCCAGGCCAGAACCATCATCACGCCAATCGCGTTCAACCCCCAGGCACGCGCGATCCCGGGCGTACCCTTGCAAAACTGCCGCCAATCGTCGCTTATCAACGACCAGCAACTGATCATCGGCCCAACCAGCATCCGACCAAACAACGTGTTGTTCAGACGCAGGACCCACCGCATGGCAGCCGACAGACCGGCCCAGTCGTCGGGATCGCGAAAGTTGGACTCCGGATCATCGAAAGGATCGGTCAGGTTGGGATCGAAATGGTGCTGCAGATGCAGGTCGCGAAACCGTTCATAGGGCATGACCAATGTCAGGGCCGGAAACACCAGAGCTTCGTTCAGCCGTTTACTGGCAAAGGGGTGGCCATGAAGTACTTCATGTTGCAGCGAAGAAAACTGCGCGATGCAGACGGCCGTCACCAAGATCGACAGGATAGCCGAAACATCCCAGATCATCGTGCCTGCTGCCCATAGTCCGTAGGTCAGCACCATCAAAACAAGGGTAGGCCACTCAAACTCGGTCGGCTTTATGTCCATGATGCCTGCAACACTGACCCTTTTTCTTTTGAAAACTAACACTTGCAATTCGATGTGGGAACACAGAACATTCAAAACAAAACGACGCAGATTGCGACTTTTTCCTACAGGATGCGATAATGATCGACAAACGCGATCGATCTTCAGTCTTTCGAGACAGGCTTTCAGCCGCCATGACTCTACAGGGCATGTCGCAAAGCGCACTTGCCCGCGAAACCGGGGTGGACCGGTCCACCATTTCCGCCCTTTTGGGTCCCGGCACGCGATTGCCGAACGCGCAACTGGCAGCAGACTGCGCCCTTGCCTTGGGGGTCACCTGCGACTGGCTCTTGGGCCTGTCCGATCAGCCAGAGCCTCTGGCGGGCCTGTTAGCGCAAGCCATGACGATCACCGAGGCCCCGCGCGCGCTCTTTGATGACGCGATCTATGCCTGGCACCAGGCGGCATCGGGTTACAAGATCCGTCATGTGCCTGCGACCTTGCCTGACATGCTGAAAACCCGCGCAACGGTCGACTGGGAGTATCGCGACACACTCGGGGCCTCGGCTGATGAGGCCATCGCCGCCTTTCAAACCCAGCTTGACTGGTTGAAAGGAGCCCGAAGCGACTATGAGATCGCCCTTCCGTTGCATGAAGTCGCCTGCTTTGCCGAAGGATCAGGCTATTGGTCCGGTTTGCCCGCGCAGGTTCGCCGCGACCAGATGGATCACCTGATCAATCTATGCGAGGCGCTGTACCCGTCCCTGCGCCTGTATCTTTTCGATGCCCATCGGGTCTATTCCGCCCCCGTCACGATCTTTGGCCCCCACCGGGCAGTTGTCTATTTGGGACGGCACTACCTGTCTTTTCAGGAACAGGGCACCGTGATGACTCTGTCACAGCATTTCGACTGGCTGGTGCGCGAGGCGACGTCCAGCGCGCGGACCGTCACAGATCATCTGGCGCGGTTGCGCGACCGCATCCCGGTGGATCAATAGTCCGAAATACGCGCTGCATCATAACCGTTGAAGGCCAGGATGTCCTTTGCCGCCACCAACCGGTCCTGTGGGATCGGACCGTCGCGGTTCAAGATAAAGCCGAACGCGCCAGACGGCGTGCCTATAGCCATCGTGCGGGCATCCGTGTCGATCCACAGCACCCACCATGGCTCACCCCCAGCGATGGCAAACCGGCCCGGCCCCACCGGCGTCACCGGGCCGGACAGGACCTGTACCCTTCCGGCAAGACACAGGTTTGATCTCGCGACCAGCCCGGCCGACCCGGTCTCGAACACCACTGTGCCCGCAGGGCAGTCCGGCCCGACTGCCCCAAATGTCGCGACCTGCTGCCAGTTGCCCTCCAGCCTGGACAGATCCAGCGCCGCATTGGAGTAGATGGGCGCACTGGCAGTACGAAATGCCGCGGCATCCGGCAACGGGGCACATGCCGCCAGCAGCGTCACGGCCAGCACCGTCAATCGAGGCATAGAGTCACCGTGCGGCCATCGGATTGCAACACCTCATTGCACCCCAGCAAGGGATCAAACGGCGCACATGTCATTGATCTTGCCAGGCATTCGCTTTGACAATCCTCTTTCTTTTTGCAGGATTTTCCGGCATCCCGCGTTGTCTTTACGCAGGTGCGGGCATCGCCCTCCCCGAATTTCGTCCATCGCCCTCCCCGTTTTTCGCATTGCAGCTGATCCCTGCTTTTCTTGATGTCGGGTGCGACGGGAGCCTCGACCGCCGGCTCAGATGCTGCCGTGTCAGTTCCTGTTTCGGCGACTTCGGCCGCCCCTTCGCTGCCCGGTCGTGGTTTTGGGCGGGTTTGCGCAGAGGTCTCCGTGTCGGTCGAAGCATCCGCGATTGCGTCACGTGCCGGGTCCACGACCGGTCCATCCAGCGTTGTGACCTCAATCGCTTCGCCAGCAATTCCGGGTGCGGCCCCAGGTGCGAAAGCGCCGCCCGGTGCCCCCGGCGTGCAAGACTGCAAGACGGCCAAGCTGGCCAACACGATGACTGCCCGACGCCACATCACTGCCTCGCTGGTTTGGGCGCCAAAGGACCCGAACTGCTGCCCGGATGCAAGCAACCAATCAATAAGGCTGCGGATAAGCGCGATGCACCTGTCCGATCTCGGCCAGCACTTCGTCTGACAACACAAGATCGGCCGCCGCAATGTTCAGCGCCAACTGGTCCAGGGTGGTGGCCCCGATGATCGGGATGGTCTGAAAGGGCCGTGTCAAACACCAGGAGATCGCCATCTGCGACGGGTCCAGCCCGTGGCGGGCCGCAATGTCCAAATAGCCACCCACCGCCGCAAAGGCGCGCGGCGTGGCACGACCGCTGAGGTCGCGGTTCAATGTCCGGCGCGACCCTGCAGGGATCGCATCGCCCTGATACTTGCCGGTCAGCAACCCTGTTGCGAGCGGCGAAAACGCCAAAAGGGGCATGTTTTCCAACACGGACAATTCCGCCCAATCCGTATCGAACTGGCGGCAAAGCAGCGAATACTCATTCTGCACCGTCATCATGCGAGGCAACCCATGTGCCGCAGACAGCGTCAACCAACGCGCCGCGCCCCAGACGGTTTCGTTGGAAAGGGCAATGTGGCCGATTTTCCCCTCGGCAATCAACTGGCCAGAAATCCCAAGCAATTCGACCATTTGCGCGTCAATCCTGTCAGCTGTCTGACCAGACGGATCAAAACGCCAATTGTCGCGAAAGTGATAGTGTGGGCGACTGGGCCAGTGAATCTGATAAAGATCGATATGATCGGTCTGCAACCGACGCAACGATCCTTCAACCGCCATGCGCAGGACCCGCCCGGTCAACGGCCCGCCGGATCGCACGGCCGCCATCCCTTCTCCGGTCACCTTGGTGGCCAGCACGACCTGGTCCCGCCGGCCGCGCGCCGAAAACCATGTGCCAATGATCTCTTCGGTCCGCCCGACAGTCGGGGCCGAGACCGGGTTTACGGGATACATCTCGGCCGTGTCCCAAAAGTTCAAGCCATGATCCTTGGCCATGTCCATCTGGGCATGGCCGTCGGCTTCGGTGTTCTGGGTCCCCCAGGTCATCGTGCCGAGGCACAGATTCGATACCGTCAGACCGGTTTTCCCCATGGCGAGCTTTTGCATCTGTCATCCTTCTCTTTGGGCAAAGCTAAGCTGAAACCACAGAACGGCAAAGACGGGACCCAGGATAGCCGGGAATAAACCATAGCCGTGACGCGTTGAATCCTCAGCAGAGGGGCTGACAATCAACGTCATCATCATTTGTGCCGGGGTCAGGCTCTGTTACTGTGACTTTCATCAAGGGATGTAAGAATGCCCAGACTTTCCCTCTTCACGCTTTTCGCCGCGTTGTTCTTTGGCCTTCATGCCTCAGCGGCGACGGTGGCCTACACGCTGGACCGCGCCCAATCCTCGGTGGCCTTCGAGACCGATTTTGGCCCCGACGTCATCACCGGCACCATTCCGCTGAACTCTGCCGATCTGTCGCTCGACTTCGACAGCGTGGCGAACTGCACGATCAACGTCGATCTGGACGTATCGGGCGCCCAGGCGAGCTTTCCTTTCGCCGCGCAAGCGCTGAAAGGGCCGAAAGTGCTGGACGCGAAAAGCCATCCGCGCATGACTTTTGAAAGCACTTCGGTCAAGTCGACGGGCGACGGCGCCGCGGTGTCCGGCAACCTGACCGTCCGCGGCGTGACGCGGCCGGTCACGCTCCGCGCGGAAATTTACCGCCAGAAGGGCACAGAGGTTGGCGACCGCAGCCGTCTGACCGTTCGGCTGACCGGAAAAGTGAACCGCAGCGAATTCGGTGCGACCGGCTGGTCCGACATGGTGGATGACGAGGTCCGCATCATCATTACCGCCCGGATCAACCAAAAGGAATGACGCCCTTGGCCTTGCGAAATGGAACCGACCAGTTCGGCCTGATCACCCGCCTGCTGCACTGGACAATGGCCGGGCTGATCCTTGTGATGCTGGCGCTTGGATTGCGCATCTCGTCGATGGAACCGGGCCTGTCAAATCTATGGCTTTACGGTCTGCACAAGACGCTTGGCCTGACACTTTTGGCCCTCGTGGTCTTGCGTGTCATGTGGCACGTCGCGTCGCCACCTCCGCCGCCGATCGGTCCGCCAGGACCGGGCCGGATGTTCGTTCGGGCCTGGCACTGGACGCTTTACCTTTTAATGATCGCCGTTCCGATTTCTGGCTGGGCCGGGTCCTCGGCAAGCGGGATCGACACCGTTTTTGCCGAAACCTTTACTGTCCCGCCATTGGTTGCACCCAGCGAAAGGGCCGAATTCGTCTGGTTTATCCTGCACGAGATCTTTGCCAAGACCCTGCTCGGCATGGTCATCGTGCACATCCTGGCCGCCCTACGACGCGAGATGGCGGGCGACGGCACATTGACGCGGATGCTGCGCGGCAGAGCCAAGGGTTAACCATCCCGTCTGGCCCTCGACACAACCATGCGCTAGACGATGCGGCGACCAAAGACATAAAGGCCCCGCATGGCACGGATTCTGATCACCTCGGCGATCCCGTATATCAATGGGATCAAGCATTTGGGCAACCTTGTGGGCAGCCAGCTGCCTGCCGATCTTTTCGCCCGCTACATGCGCGCCCGGGGCCATGAGGTGATGTTCATCTGCGCCACGGATGAGCATGGCACGCCTGCCGAGCTGGCTGCCGCCAAGGCGGGCAAACCGGTGGCCGAATATTGCGCCGAAATGCACGCGGTGCAGGCCGAAATCGCACGCGGCTTTCGGCTGTCGTTTGACCATTTCGGGCGGTCAAGCAGCCAGCGGAATCACCGCCTGACGCAAGCTTTCGCTGGCGCCTTGGACCGTGCGGGCCTGATCGAGGAAGTGTCGGAAAAGCAGGTCTATTCCATCGACGACAAGCGGTTCCTGCCCGACCGCTACATCACCGGCACCTGCCCCAATTGCGGGTATGAGGCGGCACGTGGCGACCAGTGTGAAAACTGCACCAAGCAGCTCGACCCGACCGACCTGATCAACCCGCGTTCGTCAATTTCCGGCTCGACCAACCTCGAGGTGCGCGAAACCAAGCACCTTTACCTGCGGCAGCGCAGTCTTCGCGACAAGCTGGAGGCGTGGATCGACAGCAAGAAAGACTGGCCGCTGCTGACCACCTCCATCGCCAAGAAATGGCTGAACGACGGTGACGGCTTGCAGGATCGCGGCATCACGCGCGACCTTTTCTGGGGCATCCCGGTGAAAAAGGGCGACGAGCCTTGGCCGGGGATGGAGGGCAAAGTTTTCTACGTCTGGTTCGACGCCCCCATCGAATACATCGCGGCCACCGCGGAATGGGCCGACGCCCATGGCCTGCCTGACGCCGCGTGGGAACGCTGGTGGCGCACCGACAAGGGGGCTGCGGACGTCACTTATTACCAGTTCATGGGCAAGGACAACGTGCCCTTCCACACCCTGTCTTTTCCCGCGACCATCCTTGGGTCAGGCGAGCCGTGGAAGCTCGTCGATTACCTCAAGTCCTTCAATTACCTTAATTATGATGGCGGCCAGTTCTCCACCAGCCAAGGTCGTGGTGTGTTCATGGATCAGGCCCTGTCGATCCTGCCCGCCGACTATTGGCGCTGGTGGCTGCTGTCACACGCGCCTGAAAGCTCGGACAGCGAGTTCACTTGGGAAAACTTCCAGACCGCAGTGAACAAAGACCTTGCCGACGTCTTGGGCAACCTCGTCAGCCGCGTCACCAAGTTCGCGACGTCGAAATTCGGCGCTGAGGTTCCGGCGGGCGGCACCTTCGGCCCGATGGAGACCGCCCTCATCGCCGATCTGGGCGCACGCATCACCGATTTCGCGTCGCTGATGGAGGCGATGGAGGTCCGCAAGGCCGCCGCCGAGTTGCGCGCGATCTGGGTCATCGGCAACGAATACCTGCAATCGGCAGCGCCTTGGACCGTGGTCAAGACTGACCCTGAACTGGCGCAAGCCATGGTCCGTCTCGCGCTGAACCTGATCCGGGTCTATGCGATCCTGTCGCGACCCTTCATTCCGGATGCCGCCCAGACGATGATGACCGCGATGGGGTCGGACGATTGGACCTGGCCCGAGGATATCTCCGAGGCCATGCGGATGTTGCCACCGAGTCAGGTGTTTTCGGTCCCTGAGAACCTTTTCCGCAAGATCACGGATGAGGAGCGCGCGGACTGGCAGGCAAAGTTTTCGGGGGTGAGGACCTGAAACCCCTTTCCGACTGAGACAAGTATCCTGGGGGTCCGGGGGCAACGCCCCCGGCTTTTCATCAGGCGTCCGCGATCACGTCCTGCCGCTGCTGGCCAAGGCCTGCAATCCCCAGTTCCACCACTTCACCGGCCTTCAGGAACCGCTGCGGCTTCATCCCATCGCCGACGCCGGGCGGCGTTCCGGTGGAAATCACGTCACCGGGATGCAGGGTCATGAACTGGCTGAGGTAACTGACCACATGCGCTACGCCGTAGACCATGGTGCGGGTTGATCCGTTTTGCATTTTCTGACCGTTCACCGTCAGCCACATGTCCAGAGCCTGCGGATCAGCCACCTCGTCCCGCGTCACCAGCCACGGCCCAAGCTGGCCAAAGTTGTCGCAGGATTTCCCCTTTGTCCACTGGCCGGACCGTTCCTTCTGAAACGCCCGTTCGCTGACATCATTGGCCACCGCGTAGCCCGTGACATGGGCCAGCGCATCCGCCTCGGTCACGTATTTCGCGCGTGTCCCGATGATCACCGCCAGTTCAACTTCCCAATCGGTCTTGACCGATCCACGCGGGATGATGATGGGGTCGTTCGGACCGCAGATGGCCGAGGTCGCCTTCATGAAAATCACGGGCTCTGGCGGCACAGTCAGCCCGCTTTCCGCCGCGTGGTCGGCATAATTCAAACCGATGCAGATGAACTTGCCTGTCCCGCCGACGCAGGGCCCCAGCCGCGTGCCCGCAGGAACCACCGGCAATTTGCCCAGATCGGCCGCGCGGATCGTCGCCAGCCCGGCATCTGACAACACCGCGCCCGCAATGTCGGGAACCACGCCGGTCAGATCACGCACTGACCCATCGCTGTAGACCATCCCCGGACGTTCTGCGCCCGCCTGCCCGTGCCGCAAAAGCTTCATCCCCGCATCTCCCCAAATCGCTGTGCCGCCCTATCTATAATGACAGCACTGGGATTGCCAAGCACTCCCCCTTTCCCGTGAACAAAAACAGAATAGAATGGACCCAACTGGGGGGAATCAACAATGCCGCACAACAACGCCAATACCCTCGACGCCCGGCCAGAAGTCCTGACGCGCCCCAAGCTTGAGGGGGGCCGACGGTTCGTGCTGGATACGCCGTTCCAACCTGCAGGCGACCAGCCAACGGCCATCGCCGAACTGACGGCGGGCCTGCTGGCGGGCGACCGCGACCAGGTGCTGCTCGGCGCCACAGGAACCGGCAAGACATTCACCATGGCCAAGGTGATCGAGGCGACCCAGCGTCCGGCCATCATCCTCGCCCCGAACAAGACCCTCGCCGCACAATTATATGGCGAATTCAAGCACTTCTTCCCCGACAACGCGGTCGAATACTTCGTCAGCTATTACGACTACTACCAGCCCGAAGCCTATGTTGCGCGCACCGACACCTACATCGAAAAGGAATCACAGATCAACGAACAGATCGACCGGATGCGCCACTCGGCGACCCGGGCGCTGTTGGAACGCGACGATGTGATCATCGTGGCCTCGGTGTCTTGCATCTACGGCATCGGCTCGGTCGAGACCTATTCCGCGATGACGCAAGACCTGCTCGTCGGGCAGAACTACGACCAGCGCAAGATCATGGCGGAACTGGTGGCGCAGCAATACAAGCGCCTTGAATCCTCGTTCCAGCGCGGGGCGTTCCGGGTCCGCGGCGACAGCCTTGAGGTCTGGCCTGCCCACCTGGAAGACCGCGCCTGGCGGTTCTCATTTTTCGGCGATGAGCTGGAGTCGGTTGTAGAATTTGACCCCCTGACTGGTGCGAAAACCGACAACTTCAAACAGATCCGCATCTACGCCAACAGCCACTACGTCACCCCCCGCCCGACGATGCAGCAGGCGATCAAGGGCATCAAGGATGAGCTTTTTCACCGCCTGAAACAGCTGACAGGCGAAGGCAAGCTGCTCGAGGCGCAGCGTCTGGAACAGCGCACCAATTTCGATCTGGAGATGTTGGAGGCAACCGGATCCTGCGCCGGCATCGAGAACTATTCGCGCTACCTCACAGGTCGCGCGCCGGGTGAACCACCGCCAACGCTCTTCGAATTCATCCCCGACAACGCCATCGTCTTCGCCGACGAAAGCCACGTCTCCGTCCCCCAGATCGGCGGCATGTACAAGGGCGACTTCCGCCGCAAGATGACGCTGGCCGAGCATGGCTTCCGCCTGCCCTCCTGCATGGACAACCGCCCGCTGAAGTTCGAGGAATGGGATGCGATGCGCCCACAATCGGTCTTCGTCAGCGCCACCCCTGCGGCCTGGGAGCTGGAACAGTCCGGTGGCGCCTTTACCGAACAGGTGATCCGCCCCACTGGCCTGATCGACCCGCAGATCGAAATCCGCCCCGTTGAGATGCAGGTCGACGACCTGCTGGATGAGGTCCGCCGCGTCGCGCTTGCAGGCTTCCGCACGCTGGACACCACCCTGACCAAGCGGATGGCCGAGGATCTGACGGAGTATCTGCACGAGGCGGGGCTCAAGGTCCGCTACATGCATAGCGACGTCGAGACGCTGGAACGGATC
>JANPBI010000150.1:0-1735 GCA_031430315.1 Rhodobacterales bacterium
CACTGGTGACGCTGATCGAATTTTCCTTGCGGGGCGGCGTCGCCGACGATGTGATGCAGTGACAGAACCTTCCGCCACCCAGATCGACCGCCGCATGCTGGAAGCTCTGGTCTGCCCTCTGACGCAGGCCGTGCTGACCTATGACGCAGATCGCAACGAGCTGATTTCACGGGCCGCCAACCTTGCCTTTCCGATCCGTGCTGGCATTCCGATCATGCTGGTGGCCGAGGCGCGGGCGCTGGAATAGGCGTCAGATCCGACGTCCAGCCAAAAGTCGCGGCACATCGCCCGACAGCCCGGCCGCCTCGCGCTGGAATGCGCGCCGCAAGGCCGGGACAGAAGCAACCGCCCGCAGCCCCAGCGTCCTAGCCGCGCGTAAGGCGGCATTATCGTTTGAAAACAATCTATTGACGACATCCATGCCCAACCCCAGCATCGTCGCATCCGATCGCCGCCAGCGTTCATAACGCGCCAAGACATCCCCGGCGCCGATGTTTTCGCCCCGCCGCGCAGCCTCCACCAGCACTTCGGCCAAGGCACCTACATCCCGCAGCCCAAGGTTCAGCCCCTGCCCCGCAATTGGGTGTACGCCGTGTGCTGCATCCCCGACCAAGGCCAGCCGCGGGGCCGCAAAACGTGTCGCCAGCGACAGCGACAGCGGATAGCTGAACCGCATGCCCGCCAGTTCCACTTGGCCCAGATAAGTCCCTAGCCGGTGCTGGACATGCGCCAGATAACCTGTATCCGGCAGGTCGGCGATCCTGCTGGCCAGGGCGTCCTGTTCGCTCCACACGATCGACGAATGGTGGCCGCCTTTCAGGGGCAGCATGGCGAGGGGACCACCGGGCAGGAAAAGCTGGCGCGCAACGCCGTGATGGGGCCTTTCATGAGCGACCGCACAGACCAGCGCCGTCTGACCATAACCCCATCCCGTTCGCTGGATACCTGCCCGCTGCGCTGTGCCAGAGGACCGCCCGTCGCATCCTATTACAACACGCGCGGAAAGATTTTGTCCGTCTGCCAATGTCACGAATGCCATGTCCGCAGCAATCGACTGCCCGGTGACCACCTGTCCCGAAATCAGCCGCACCCTGGAATGCGCCTGCATTCGGCCCACAAGGCCCGCGTAAAGAAACCGGTCCTCCAACATGAAACCCATCGGACCTTCTTCCAGATCGGCGGAATCAAACCCCAGCAAGAATGGCGCGCGGCCGTCGCCGCCGTCGCCTGCCTCGACCCGCAGGATAGGTTCTGCAAGGGACCCCACATCCGCCCAGATGCCGATCATGTCCAAAAGCCGTTTGGACCCGATGGCCAGCGAATAGGCACGACCGTCGAAATCTGGCTGGCCTCGGTTCGGTGCGGGGCGCGCATCAACCAGCGCAACGGACAGCCCGGCATCCGCCAGGGCCAGTGCCAAGCTTGGCCCGGTCAGCCCACCGCCCACGATCACGACATCCGTATCCTGTTTCATGCCGCGACTATGCCGGGCCAATCAGGATTGTCCATGCGATTGCATGCCGCTACCCTTGGGTCGATCGTGATGAAAGGGCTGCGGATGCACAAAACCTGGGCCAACCTTTCCGCAGCGGATATCGGGCGCGAAATTGCCACAGGCCTGGCTCACCCGGTAGAGCTTGCCGAGTACTTTCTGGACGTCATCGACCGCACAACGCTTGCCGCGCGCATCTATGCCCGCACCACGCCGGACCGCGCCCGGGCAGAGGCAATGGCC
>JANPBI010000151.1:0-3346 GCA_031430315.1 Rhodobacterales bacterium
CATGCATTGATCGCGTGTGATGACATGGGCGCCAGCGTCCATCAGGTCGGCGACGGAGCGCCCGTCGCGCGCGCCCTCCACCACGAAATCGGTGATGAGCGCGATGGCCTCGGGGTGGTTAAGCTTGACGCCGCGCGCCAGCCGCCCCCGCGCCACCATGGCCGCAAGGCTGACCAAGAGCTTGTCCTTTTCGCGGGGGGTCAGGTTCACTGGTTTCTCCTTCAGGTCTGCCAGACACGGGGCAAGGGCAGCCCGCGCCGGATAACCGCCAGAACTGTGCTGATCTGGCGGCGCAGCTCCAGCGGGTCGACGGCCATCATCCGGACGGCAAGTTTGCCGCGCAAGACCGATGCTGCCGCGACGACACCTGTCTGGCGCAATGCCGCACGGACGGGCGCCAGTATGCCTTCCACGTCCGGCCCAATCGCTAGAAGGCTGCCAAAGGCACGCGCGGAGCCGAGGATGGCTGCGTGGTCGCCCAGCATTTCGTCGGTCAGTGTCGCGGGTTCCAGATGGACCAGACGACCGTCCCGCCAAACGATCCGCCGGTCAGCCAAACCAATCTGCGTGATCGTCTCGCCCATTGCGGCGCGTCCCAAGGTAACGGATTCCAGCAGCAGACAACTTGCCCCAGCGGCCAGATCGACCCGAGTTTCGCGGGCCAGGGACGCCCCGTTGAACAGGATTGTTTCCTGCGGAAGCCAATCGAGATGCCCATTTGCACCGACCCGAAATTGCACGTCCACGCGCGCCTGTCCGCCGCCCGAGGCATAGGCACGCTCTGCCGTTTGGGTGGTTGCAGTGGCGCGGGTGCCGGACCCAAGGTCGAGCGCATAAGTCAGATGGTCGCCGCCGGTCAGCCCCCCGGAGGTGTTCAAGAACACCACTTCGGGCGTGGCCCGGTGAATTTCTGGCAGCATTGCCTTGGCCGATCCTACCTGCCGCAACCGTCCCAGCCGCGCGGTGCCGTCCAGCATGGCAAGGCTGACCGACGCCAAGCCATTGCTGCGCTGGTGTTGGGGATGCTGGGTCGGGACAACGATCGGTGCAGGTTCCATAGGTACAACGTCACCAGACGACGGCCCCGTTGGCAACCAAGGCCAGGCCAGACGGCCGCACCCCGGCCTGCAAACCTGTGCAATTCGGCGCAGCGGTCTTGCAGTCTGCCTAATTTTCCGGCGCTGACGACGGGTCAGGCCGTCAGCATCGCCGAGATTGCCGCCACCTTCTCAGCCACAAGGTCAGCGTTGCCCTTGGATTCGACATTCAGACGCAGCAACGGCTCGGTGTTCGATGACCGCAAGTTCAGCCGCCAGTCGGCAAATTCCAGGCTGAGGCCGTCCATCTCGTCCACCACCAGCGCTGTCGGCTGATAGGCGGCGCGCACCCGTGCAACACATACTGCCGCATCTGTGACGCGAAAGTTGATCTCGCCCGAGGATGGAAAGGCCGCGCGTCGTGCCGCCAGAAGGTCCGCCAAAGACAAGTTGGTCCGCCCCATCAGTTCCACGACCAAAAGCCAAGGGATCATGCCTGAATCGCAAGCCATGAAATCGCGGAAATAGTGATGCGCCGACATCTCGCCGCCATAGACCGCGCCAGTGTCGCGCAGTACCTGTTTCAGGAACGCATGTCCGGTTTTGGATTGATGTGCCACGCCACCCGCCCTGGCGACAAGATCGCGGGTGTTCCACACGACGCGGGGGTCATGGACTATCGTTGCGCCGGGTTCCTTTGCCAGGAACACCTCGGCCAAAAGACCCACGACGTATTCGCCCGGCACGAATGCTCCGGTCTCGTCAAAGAAAAAGCAGCGGTCGAAATCGCCGTCCCATGCGACCGCAAGATCCGCCCCGTGGGCCACGACGGCCGATGCAGTGGCCGGCTGGTTTTCCGCCAACAAGGGGTTCGGGATGCCGTTCGGAAAGAGTCCGTCGGGGTCATGGTGCATCCGGGTGAACCGCAAGGGTGCCCCCCGTCGTGAAAGCTCTTTGGCGATGGCATCAAAGGTCGGCCCTGCTGTGCCGTTTCCAGCATTCACCAATACATGCAGGGGCCGCAATGCCGCAATGTCGACAAAGGACAGGACCCGGTCGACAAAGGCCGCGCGGGTGGCGGTGTCGTGCCGGATCGATCCGCCGGACCGGACGGGTGCAAAGGCTTCGGATTCGGCCAATGCCTTGACGGCAATCATGTCCGTCGCGGGGTCGAGCGGCGCCGAGCCTGCCTTGACCATCTTCATCCCGTTGTAGTCCATCGGGTTGTGCGAGGCCGTCACTTCGATCCCGCCATCAGCGGCAAGGTGGGTCACCGCAAAATACATCTCTTCGGTCCCCGCCAGACCCAAGTCGATCACCTCGCAACCCGCGGCAAGCAAGCCCTCGTTCACCGCCGACGCCAGTTCCTCGGAACTCGCACGGCAGTCGCGGCCCACCACGATGCGCCGGGCACCAAGGGTTTCGGCAAATGCGCGACCTATCCGGCGGGCTACGGCGGGGTTCAATTCGTCCCCGAGCTTTCCACGAATGTCATAGGCTTTGAAACAGGTCAGGGTCATTGCGGCACACACCTCGGTGAAAATCGTCCGGCACAGGTCTAGACGAGCGATACCGGCGCTGCAAAGGGGAGATGTCGCCGCTCAGCTTTGATGCGCGCCGTAATAAAGGCCGACCACATGCTCGGCTTCGGCAAAGAAAAGCCAACGCGCTGCAAAAGCGCCGAGAAGGTGGCTGATGGCGGCAAGGGCGATTGCCGGCCAGCCATGATGGAAAAGTGCCAGCACAACCGCCGGAACAACACCCGCCAGGACGACGGCAAGAACGCGGAGCTTTCGCGCATGCTTGCGGCCGACGACATAGATCATCTCGCGCGTGAGGTAGTTTCCGCCGGTATGGGGCAGCTCGAACACCGAAGGTGTGCCGATCCGGTCAAGGCCGGTTGCTTGACCCAAAGTGATGTCCGCGCGCGCGAACTGGCCGTCGCCAATCTGCCAGACCGCCACAAGGACGAGCCCTATGGCCACTGACAGGACTGCCGCGACGATGTGCTGGCCCGCAAGGATCGCCCCGCCCGTCACGGCAAAGGTCAGGAACATCACCGGCGTGATCCGGTGGTGCCAGCGCGGGACGGCCTTGATCTGAGTGTAAATCATCGCGGTTGTGAACACGGTGAACAGGGCCAATGCGCCCCCCACCAGTCCCGGTAACCGCGACCAGCCCATATCCAGCCAATCAGACAGTGCCACGGGCGACAGGATCACAAGTGTCGCCACGGACGCCCAGGCTTCGCGGCTCAACCAGCTGGTCCGCCATTGCGAGAACGCCTTGATCGCGTTCTTGCGGTTGCC
>JANPBI010000152.1:0-3148 GCA_031430315.1 Rhodobacterales bacterium
CGCACTGATGTTTTCGCGTGCCTTTGGGGCGCTGCGATCTGGCCGTGGCGGACCGGTGATCCTCGAGATCCCCGACGATCTGATGAAGGCCGAAGCACCGGGCGGCATGGATGGCTATTCCTCGGTCCGGATCGGGCGAACGATGTCGGCACCAGACGAAATCCACACCGTGGTCCGGGCCCTTGCGGATGCGAAGTCACCGATGCTGATGGTCGGGCGTGGCGTGTTACAGGCCGGGGCCTGGGCCGACCTGCGCCGCTTTGCGGAAAGCATGGGTGTGCCGGTGATGACCACGCTGTCGGGCAAAAGCGCGTTTCCCGAGGATCACGCGCTGGCGCTGGGGACCGGAGGGCATTCGTCCACGCCGATGTCGGATGCGCATCTGGCGGCGGCCGACCTGATCGTGGCAATCGGAACGACGCTGACGCGCAGCCATTACACCAGCCATGTACCTGCTGGCAGCCGCGTTATCCAGATCGTGCGCGATCCGGATGACCTGAGCCAGTCCTATCCCGTGGAACACCTGATCAGCGGCGACCTTGATCTGATCCTTGCCCAACTTGCCGATGCCGCCGAGGCGGAACCGCGCATGGGCGATTTCGCTGCCACACCTGCCGCAAGGCTGGTGGCCGCGCAACGGGCCGAATTCATGGCAAAATGGGGTTCGCGGCTGACGACGGATGCCGAGCCGATCAGCCCTTACCGCGTGATCGGCGCGCTGATGAAGGTCGGCGACCGCTCCAAAATGGTCGTCACACATGACAGCGGCAACCCGCGCGACCAGGTCGTGCCGTTCTTCGATGCGCTGAACCCGCTTGGTTATCTGGGCTGGGGCAAGTCTACCCCGCTGGGCAGCGGTCTTGGTCTGGCGATGGGGGCCAAGCTGGCAAAGCCGGACTGGGTTTGTGTCAACTTCATGGGTGACAGCAGTTTCGGTATGGTGGGCATGGATGTGGAAACCGGCGTGCGCGAGAATATCCCTGTGCTGACCATCGTCTTCAACAATGGCCGCATGGGCGGCTACACCCGCCACCATCCGGTCGCGACCAAGACCCACGGCATCAACCTGCAGACCGGGCGCTATGCCGATGTCGCGTTGGCGCTGGGGGCTGCGGGTGAGCGGGTGGAACGGGTCGCCGATCTGGAACCCGCGCTCCTGCGGGCAATCCGGTCCACTCAAGAGGGACGTTCGGCGCTGGTCGAGGTGATCACCCGCGAAGAACCGGAGTTTCCGCATATCCGCAGCTATGGCTGAGGACCGAGGCAAGACATAACAACCAAGGGAGGACTGCACGATGAACACCAACAGGATGAACCGCCGTCAGCTTCTGGCCCGCGCCTCGGCGCTTGGGCTTGTATCGGTTGGCGCCGGGGGCCTGCTACGCCCGGCACAGGCGCAGGGAACGGGTCTGACCGTGATGGACTGGACCGGCTACGAAGTGCCGGAACTGTTCCAGCCGTACATCGAAAAGCATGGTGCCGCCCCCGACATTACGATCTTTTCTGACCTGGAGGAGGCTTGGCAAAAGATCGCGGGTGGCTTTCGGCCAGACATTATGCACGCCGACCACTGGCAGATTCCGGCGCGGCGTGACACCGGCATGTTCGAGCCGTGGGATACATCGCGCCTGTCGAACTTTGCCGATCTCATGCCTGATCTCGTGAACCTTCCGACCCTGCAGCACGAGGGAAAGCAATACGGCATTCCTGCGGATTGGGGCATCAACTCCATCTGCTACCGGACCGACCTGATCACGGTGGAAGAGGAAAGCTGGAACACCCTGTGGGACCCGGCCTTCAGCGGCAAGATCGCCCAGACCGGCCAGATGGACAACATGGTGGGATCGGCTGCGCTGGCGCTGGGGATCGAGAACCCCTTCGTGAACGACCCCGAAATCATGAAGGCCATCGAGGCCAAGATGACCGAACAGCGCGCGCTGCTTCGGTTCTACTGGACCGATCCGACCCAGCTTTCCCAAGCCATGGCAACGGGCGAAGTGGCGATCGCCTTTGCGTGGCCAAGCGTCTACAAGGAACTCAAGGCGCAAGGCGTGCCGGTCAAGTACATGCGCCCCAAGGAAGGCGTGATGGGCTGGGCGCAGGGCATGCTTCTGATGAAGGATCGCGACGGCGATACGCAGAAGGCCTATGACTTCATGGATGCGTGGATCGCGGCTTCGACCGGTCGCTGGCTGATCGAGAACTATGGCTATGGCCATGCCAACGTGAAGGCAGTTGACGGCGTGGCACCCGAGATTCTGGCCGACCTGATGTTGGAAGACCCGACCAAGACACTGCAATCGTCGTTCTTTATCCGCGACATGCCACAGGATGTGCAGACCGTCTATGTGGCCATGGTCGAGCGCATCAAGGCGGGCGGCTGAACCATGCCGGGGCGGGTGCTGTGATCGGCCTGTGGCACAGATCGCCCGCCTTGCGCGGGTGGGCGCTGATCGCGCCCACACTGATCATCCTGATGGTGATGCTGGTCATCCCGCTGGGTATGCTGGTGGCGCAAAGCTTCTGGACGCAGAGCGGTCTGACCATCAACCGCACGCCCGGCTTGCAGAACTATGCCCTTCTTCTTGCACCAGAAGGGGCGATCTACCGGACGCTGTTGGTCAAGTCGCTGTGGATCTCGTTTGCCTCGGCGATGGTGGTGCTGCTGTTCGCCTTTCCGGTGGCTTACTTCATCGCCTTCCATGTGAAACGGTCGCGGCTGACATGGATCCTTCTGGTGACGGTACCGTTCTGGATCAGTTATCTTTTGCGCATTTTCAGCTGGAAGATCGTGCTGGGCTTTGGCGGTGCGCTTAACTCCGGGCTGATCACCATGAGTCTGATCGACGCCCCGATCGAGGCGCTGATGTACAATCAGGCCGCCGTCATCCTGACGCTGGCGCACAGCTGGTCGGCGTTTGCGGTGCTGCCGATCTATGTGTCGTTGCAGAAGATTGAACCCCAGGTGCTGGAGGCGGCGTTCGACCTTGGTGACAGCGCGCTGCAACGTCTGCGCCGGGTGATCTTGCCGCTGGCGATGCCGGGGCTGCTCGCGGCCTTCCTGCTGGTCTTTGTGCCCACGATGGGGGACTACATCACCCCATCGCTGGTAGGCGGCACGGACGGGGTGATGGTGGGCAACGCCATC
>JANPBI010000153.1:0-9767 GCA_031430315.1 Rhodobacterales bacterium
GAAGGTCTACAGCCAGCCCAACCTGGTGGCGGAGAGCCTGGCGGACTATCTGGAGCGTCGTCCGGAGATGGTCGGGCCGGGGACCAAGTCACGGTTCCTGACGACAGGGGACCCCAAGGCCGTCAGCAGCCGCGCGACGCAGTTCATGCGGAAATCGGTGGTGTTTGAGGCGGCGTAAGGTGGGTGAAACCCACCAAGGGGGCTACGACAGTTCATGCCTACGTGTCAACGCTCAAAAGCAACAATTTCCCTATGGAGGAAAGCGAGCATGAAGCCGGAGAATGCGGCGACTGAAGGGTCGCATCAAATAGTGATTTTCAACTCAATGAAGGGCGACGTTGACCGACCACAGACAAATGTGCAACCATCAATGATCGATGCTAGGAACAAAAGGGCTAAGTTATTTGTTTGCGACGATTTTGAACATTAAGAACACAATTTTGCGGAATGGTAAATCTGCTCTTGGTGAGTTTTCTTACTTTGTGTTCCTCTCTTTGATGCCGGTTTGGCTAGGTGCTTTAATTCAGTATCTGTACGGCAGAAGCATTGGCTCTTATTTGTTTGGATATCTTTCGTCGGGCCAAGCATTGTTGATCTCGTCTACTGCGGTTGGTCCTTTACTGTATTTCCTTACTCGAGAGTATGGAAAAACGGCAGATGGAGCCACTCGAAGATTTCCTTATTCTTCCGCATTGAGTTTGAGCATAATAATCACTTGTATGGTCTCAGCGTGTGTGCTCGGTGTAATAGACGACTCTTCGGGTGGAGCAACTGTGCTTCCGTCTTCGCTTTCGGCCGTTTCGATTGTTGTTGCGATCGCCGCGACTTTTGTTTGGTTTGCGGTTGCGCTTCTCAAAAATGATGTTGAACAAGGATCTGCGAAGATCATGAGACAAGACGAGGAGGACTTTGTGAAAGACTACGGTGGAAATTAATGCAGGAAGATTTTAGTTTCAGCGACCCTGATAGAATTGAGAAGAGCTTCCGTGCATTGAAGGTACGGCAGCCGATTGGAGACATATACGTTTGCTCGATTGACGCCAAATCGATCCAGGAGATGTCGTTCTTTGACGTCCGCCGAACTCTTGAGAAGTCTCGTGACATAGAAAGATATTTAGGAATACAACGTCCTTTGAATGTATCCCGTGTGGATGACTTAAAGCGCTATGTTGGGTTTAAGGACGCAACTTTTCCAACGTCATTGGTGCTTGCGGTCGAGAGTGACTATGCACGGTTTAACGAGATTACTTCCGAGTTGACTTTGTCCAACTGTCGCGAGGGTGAAGATCTTCCAAGTACTATGTACAGAAAGCTATGTCGCGTGCTTGATGGCCAGCATCGGATTGCCGGACTTTCCGGAGATCACGAAGAGCCTTTCGAGGTTATTGTGTCTATCTTTATTGGTTCGTCAATTGCAGATCAGGCTTACATTTTTGCAACTGTCAATCTGGAACAGACGAAAGTCAATAGAAGCCTAGCGATTGATCTCTTTGATCTCGCAAAGTCTCGTAGCCCCTATCGAACATGTCATAATATCGCTGTCGCGCTAGATCGCACCGAGGGCAGCCCGTTTTTCCGGCGAATAAAAAGACTCGGTACTGCGAATTCGGAAAGAGGTTCGTACGAAACTATAACGCAGGCTACTTTCGTTGATGGGTTGTTGCAGCATATTTCAAATGACGCAAAGGGTGATCGAGATAAGCTCTTGCGCGGTGAACGTATTAAGCCAATCAGTGGATCTGAGTTGGACAGATTCCCACTTCGAAATCTGTTTGCTGAGGAGCAGGACAAGTCAATCGGAAAAATCTATGAACACTACTTCGACGCAGTTCGAAGAAAATGGCCCACAGCTTGGAACCATCCCGGCCCAGGTTATATGCTATTGAGAACAAATGGATATCGTGCATTTGCGTCGATGTTTTCATTCATCTACCGTTTGGTCTCTTTGCCTGGACAAGTTCCTAGCTCCGATGATTTTTTTAAAATATTGGAGCCCTTGCAGATCTCTGATGATTTCTTTCGATCAGAGAACGTAAGGCCTGGATCCAGCGGCGAGGCAGATATCAAGAGCGAGGTGAACAACTATCTTAAATGAAGGCGATTTGAATACCGTCAGTTGCAGCGTAGCCGGATCGCGCCATGAGTCGATCGTCCTGTATGCGAGGGGCAAAAGCCTGCTCCCAGCCCCCAAACCTTAACAACCCCTTAATTCCACCACCCCAACCCCTTGAAATCCCTCACCTAAAAAAGCGTCCCGACTCGGGACATCCCCGCCAGGCTCAGTCCTTCACCCGCCCCTGATAGCTGTTATCATCCGTGTTGATCTCGATCTTGACCCCCGGCCCGATATGGGGCGGGACCATCACCCTGAGCCCGTTCGAGCAGATCGCGGGCTTGTAGGACGAGGACGCCGTCTGCCCCTTCACCACGGGTTCCGTCTCCACGATCTCTACCACCACGCGCATGGGAAACTCGATCGCGATGGCAGCGCCATCAAAGGTTTTCAGATGCACCCGCATGCCGTCGGTCAGATACACCTTGCCGTCCCCCACGACGTCAGGATGCACCGCGATCTGCTCGTAGGTGGCGGGCTCCATGAAATGAAACCCCTCGCCGTCCTCATAGAGGAAATCATATTCCCGGTCGTCCACCGAGGCCTTTTCGACCATCTCGGTCGTCCGCCACCGCTCGCTGACCTTCACCCCGTCCGAGATCCGCCGCATATCCACCGACGTCGTGGGCGTGCCCTTGCCGGGGTGGAAGTTCTCGGCCGTGAGGACGGCGTAAAGCTTGCCGTCGAGTTCCACGACATTGCCCTTGCGGAGCGAGGAGGCGATGACTTTCAAGTGGGTATTCCTTGGCTTTGCGTTAGGGGCCGCGTATCTGCGGGATGGCCAAGCCCTTAGCCGATCCGCCGCGAAATCTCCAGCCCCCGATAGGTGCCAGATGACCCCGACCCCCTGGTGGGACGCCACTGCCCACGCCGACCGCCGACCGCTGCTGCTGACGCGCAACCGCATCCAAGGAGCAATGCGGGGGTGGCTGGCGGGCGAGGGGTTCGTTGAGGTTGATCCGGCGGCGCTGCAGGTTTCCCCCGGAAACGAGGCGCACTTGCACGCCTTCGGGGCGGAGGCCATCGGCAATGACGGCGTGGCGCGGCAGTTGTACCTGCACACCAGCCCCGAATTCGCGATAAAAAAACTGCTCGCGGCGGGCGAGACGCGCATCCACGCCTTTGCCCATGTCTGGCGCAACCGGGAGCGGGGGGCGCTGCATTCGCCCGAGTTCACCATGCTGGAATGGTATCGCGCGGGGGAACCCTATGAGGCGGTAATGGACGATTGCATCGCCCTCATACGCCTCGCCGCCCAAATCGCTGGCAGCCCCCTTCGCTACCGCGATCGGACCTGCGACCCCGCCTTGCCGCCCGAACGTCTCGGCGTGGTGGAGGCGTTCGACCGCTATGCCGGGATCGACCTGATGGCGACATTCGCCCCCGATGGCACCCCCGATGTCGACGCCTTGCGCAGCCAGCTCAGCCCCCTGCGCGCGACGGATGATGACACCTGGTCCGACCTTTTCGCCCGCGTGCTGGTCACGCATATCGAGCCGAACCTGGGGCAGGGACGGATCACCGTCCTCGACCGCTATCCCGCTGCCGAGGCCGCCCTGGCCCGGCGCTTGCCGGATGACATGCGCCTTGCTGAACGGTTCGAGGTCTATGCCTGCGGCGTCGAACTTGCCAACGGGTTTGGAGAGCTGACCGACCCCGCCGAACAACGCCGACGCTTCATCGCCGAGATGGACGAGAAACACCGCGTCTATGGGATGCGGTATCCGCTCGATGAGGATTTCCTGGCCGCCTTGGCGCACATGCCCCCCGCCAGCGGCATCGCGATGGGATTTGATCGGGTGGTGATGTTGGCGACCGGCGCACCGAGGATCGACGACGTGCTGTGGGTGCCAGTGGGTTAGGCCAAAGCCTCAGTCAACGCCTCCAGCGCCCGCTCCACGCCTTCTGCCGTCGTCATCACTCCCGGCGACAGGCGCAGCGTCTGGCTTCGGGCATCGGTCCAGACCTGGCGAGACCGCAGATGATCCACAACAGCGGAGGCAGGGTAGCTGTCGGGCAGACGCACCATGACCGACCCGCCCCGCTGCACCTCGGGCAAAGGCGTCTGCAACGGCAACCCCAACGCCTGAACGCCCTCGATCAGTCGCAGTGTCAGCTGCCGGTTGTGGGCCACCAAGCCAGCGTGATCCAACCCCGCATGCCAATCCATCGCGGGCAGCGACGCCACCGTCGCCATTACGCCCGGCGTGCCGTTGTCGAACCGACGAATGTCCGGCGCATAGCTGAACTTGGTCAGGTCCCAGTTGAACGGGTTGGGCTGGCTGAACCAGCCACGCAACATGGGCTGGCATTCGGCGATGAGAGCAGGGGCCACATACATCGCCCCAGCCCCCGGCGTGCCGCACATCCATTTGAGGCTGGTGGAGATCGCGAAATCCACGCCCGTCTCGGCCACTGAGAACGGCAAGAGACCGGCACATTGCGTCAGGTCAACGCCGACCAGCGACCCCATCGACCGCCCATGTGTGGCCAGCGCGCCAATGTCGGAACGATGCGATGATGTCGAAGACACCCATGTCAGGATCGCGAGGCCGACATCGGGCGTCCATGCGGCGGCGATGTCCTCATCCTCGACCCAAGGCTGGCCTTGGCGCAAGGGAACGGTCAGCAATTCGAACCCGAGGCTTGCCTGCAAACCGGTCAAAAGGAAGTGGTTGGATGGAAAGCAATCTGCCGCCACCAGAACCTTGCGCCCGCGCAGATACCCGTCAGGCAGCGCACCCATCAGCATCGCGACACCTTGCGTCACGCTTTCGCAGGTAGTCACCGTGTCGGTTGCCGCCCCCAGGATCGCGCGCCACCGCTCCACGAACCGCGCCCGCAGGCCCAGCACTGCCGGCCATTGCCCATCATCGGGTGCGCCCCAGACATCGGCAAACCCGGTCATCGCGCGGGCCAGGTCCGCTGCTTTCTCAGGATACTGCCCGATGGAATGATACAGCAGATAGCCGTCCGACGTCATTCCTCGACCGTCAGCATCCGCTCGCGCCGTTCCTTGCGGCGGCGGGACACTTCATAAATGACGGCGGCGGCCAGCGTCACCAGGATCAGCAGCAGAGCCAGCGCGTTGATCGTGGGCGTGATGCCGGACCGGACCTTGGAGAACACGTAGACCGTCAGCGTATCCGCCCCACCACGGGTAAAGAGCGTCACGTTGAAGTTCTCGATCGACTGAAAGAAGGCAATGGCCGCTCCGGCCCCGATGGCAGGGTAAAGATGCGGCAACAGGATGCGCCGCATCACCTGCCCGTGGCTGGCACCAAGATCAAGGGCTGCCTCTTCCAGCCCGGCGTCAAAGCTTTGAAGGCGGGCCAGCACCAGCAGCATCACGAAGGACGCGATGTAGCTGACCTGACCCAACACCGACAGATGCAGGCCTGAGCCGACCGACAATTGGTTCCAGAACAGCAGCGTCGAGATGCCGATGACCACGCCGGGGATCAGGATCGGCGCGACCATCATGCCGTAGAGCGCCGCCCGCCAGCGCCCCGAGATGGAGTTGATCAGGATAGCCCCCGCTGTCCCGATAGGAACCGACAATGCCACCACCGCCAGCGCTACCAGAATGGTGTTGCGAAACGCGATCCAGACGCGACCGTCGTTCCACAGGTCGATGAACCACCGGTCGGTCCAGCCCCTCCAGGGTACCACTGTCGGCAGTTTGCTGTCGTTGAACGCGGCCCCGGCCATCACCAGAAGCGGCACAATCAGGAACAACAGAAAGGCCAGCATGTAGACATGGCCAAGGAGGTTGCGGGTCTTGTGCATGTTCGCCTCCCTATTTCGCGATGTCGGACAGCTTGACGCTGAACAACCGCATTGCAATGACCACCATCAGCGTACAGACGATCAGCAAAAGGAACGCAAAGGCAGCGCCGCCATTCCAGTTCTGTTCTTCCAGCATGACGCCCTGGATCGTCTGGGTGAACCAGTTGCCCGAGGTGGACCCGATGATGGCCGGCACCAGCAAGGACCCCGCCGACAGCATGAACACCATCACCGCACCCGATGCGATGCCGGGTTTGGCATGTGGCAGGATCACCCTCCAGTGGGTGCGCCACCAAGGCGATCCCAGATCCTCGGCCGCCTCGATCTGATTGCTGTCAAGCGACTGCATCGCGTTGTAAAGCGGGAATAGCATGAAAAGAACGTAAGTATAGACCAGCGTGACGACCACCGGGCTGTAACCTTCGATCCATCGGATTTCCCGTTCGATCACCCCGATCTGCATCAGGACGCCGTTCAGCGGACCTTTGAGCGTCAGGATGATGTACCAGGCAAAGGACCGCAGGACCTCGGACACCCAGAGCGGTACGAATAGCAGCAAGAACAGCGTCGGCAACGACCTCGGCGAGACCACCTTGGCCAGATAATAGGCCAGAGGATAGGCCAGTACAAAGGCCACGACCGTCACGACGACGGAAAAGAATACCGTCAGGATGAAGATCTTGACCCGCGCCGAGACCAGCACTTCAAAGCCAAAGATCGACATCGGCACTTCGCCGCCAAAGATATTCATGTAGTTGCCCAGGGAATAAATGTCCTTGGGGCCGCCGACATCGACGACTGGCAAATAGGGCCGGAACGAGCTTTCGAACATCGTCAGGTTCGGAAAGATCAACAGGATCAACAACCAGAACGCGGTCAAAAGGACGAATATGGTGGTCAGCCCGGTCCCATAGCGCTTGAGCAGTTCGTGCATCTGTCACGCCCCCGCGGTGGCGCTGTCGGGAAGGATAGCCGCCTTGCTGGCGTCAAAGCCCAGATGCAGCTTGGTTCCCACCTCGGGGATCGGGACAGAACCGTCGTTTCGCAGTTCCGAGATGAAGTGCATGCCGCTGTCGCTGATCGCCTGAACCGAGATGAAGTTGCCTTCGAACGCCACGTCGCTGATCGTCACGAGGACCGAATTCTCGGCCCCCGCCGTGTCGGTGAATTTCATGTGTTCGGGGCGGACGTAAAGCTTGACGCCGCTCCCGGATACGCCACCCGCGATGCGCGCACGGAACCGCCCATGCGATGTGGACATTGCGGCAAAGCCATCAGCGGGGGTCGACACGTCGCCGCTCAGAATGTTGTTTTCCCCCACGAAACTGGCCACGAAGCCGTTTACGGGGTTGTTGTAGATGTCGCGCGGGTTGCTGACCTGCTGCAACCGCCCCTGGCTCATCACGCCGACGCGGTCCGACATGGCCAAGGCCTCTCCCTGATCATGCGTGATGAAGACGAAGGTGACGCCGGTGCGCTTCTGGATGGCGCGCAACTCGGCCCGCATCGCCTGGCGCAGTTTCAGGTCCAGCGCCGACAGGGGTTCGTCGAGCAGCATCACCTGCGGCTCAACCGCCAGCGCGCGGGCGATGGCCACACGCTGTTTCTGACCACCCGACAGCTGGCTGACCATCTTGTCGCCCGCACCGGGCAGTTCCACGAGGTCCAGCAATTCCTCGGCCCGCGCGCGGCGCTTGGCCTTGTCGACGCCCCGCACCTCAAGCCCGAACGAGATGTTTTCCCAAACCGGCATCAGCGGAAAAAGCGCCAGGTTCTGAAAAATCAGCGCGGTCGGTCGCTGGTTCGGGCGCTGGCCGCGGACATCCTTGCCACCGATGCGGATGACGCCTTCGGTCGGCTCGATAAAGCCCGAGATCATCCGCAGGATCGTCGTCTTGCCGCATCCCGAGGGTCCGAGGAATGAAAAGAACTCTCCCGGTTGAATATTGACATTTACATGGTCAACCGCGCGGAACGTCCCGAAATCGCAGCACACATCGTCCAGATCAACTCCAGCGCTCATTGACGCAATCCCATCCCCGGAAGTTTTTTTATTGTCTTGCCAGTCAACCTAAAGAGGCCGTTCGCCCCACGCAACGGGTTTGGCGGACCCGGCGACAGAAATGAACACGCCGGGTCTGTAAAGACCCGGCGTGCCCAAAGTTCAGTCCAAGGATCAGGACGCCTTGTACTTGTCGGCGTACTCGCCACGCTTGGCGATGAACTCCGCTGACTGGTCCGGCCACCACCATAGGGCAGCGAGCTTGGCATCGTCGAAGGCCGCGTTGTAGTAAGCCGCGACATCGGGGTTCAGCAGATCGCCCGCACCTTTACCAACCGGATTGGCAGAGAAGGCGGTCGCCCAAAGTGCCGCACCTTCAGGGGTCGAAGTCCATTTCGCCAGTTCATGCGCCTGATCGACGTTGACTGCGTTCTTCATCATCACGAAGCCCTGGTGCCACGCAAAGGCGCCTTCGGCTGGGGCTGCATAGCCATAACCGTCGTTGCGCAGGTTATAGCCGGTCGAATCCCAGCACAGACCCACGGTTGCGCCGTTGGCAACGAAACCGGCGTTGGCTTCGTTCTCACCCGACCAGAACTGCACCACGTTGCCCTTGGCCTTGACAGCTTCGGCCAGTGCGATGTCCCACAGCTCGACCATCGCAGCCATGTCGGTGTAGCCGTCAAGCCACGGGCGCGGCAGTTTTCCTGTTGCATCGAGATAGCGGCCCATAGCGGCAAGTGCCGAATGTGGGCGCACAACGGCTTGGTTGGCCGGGTCAAACAGCGCGCCAAGCGACGGCGGATCGCCCAGAACGGCGCTTTCCTTGTTGTAGACCAACGCTTCGGTGCCCCAGTTCGACGGCACATACATCAGGTTGTCGCCATCGCGCGAGCGGGTCGCGGCAGCGCCATCTGCCAGACCCGGCAGATAGTTGTCCATCGCAAGCTTTGCGGCATCCCATGGCTGCAGCAGGCCATTGGTGTTCCAACCGCCCCAACGGTCGATCGTCGGCTCGATCATGTCGATGCCGCCAGCCTCAAGCGCCACCTTCGCTTGCGCGAACATGGTGTCCTGATCGGGCTGTTCGGTGAAGTTAACGGTGATGCCGGTCGCGGCGGTAAAGGCCGGGAACACGTCGGTTGCAAAGGTCGGATACCCGGCCCATCCGGTGAAGTTCAGCTCGCCCGACGAGGCAAGCGCCTTGGAAGAAATGATCGCTGGGGCTGCCAGCACGCCCGCACCGATCGCGCTGTGCCGCAGGAACGACCGCCGGCTCAGCCCAAGTTCAATCTTCTTCATATGTATCTCCCACAGATGGGTGCAGCTTGTCTGCACCGGTTGTTTTGTCGTGTCTCCGCGCGTGGATGCCACGCTGCCTCGTAGACACGCTATACAACAGCCCGATGACACGATCTGACTGCTGTATCTGGGTACAGTCGTGCCCTTGTGCAGCCGTCTGTCAAGTCCCCTTACGGGACGGACGAGGTGTACAATTGCGGATTTCAACCAGAGGCTGCGGTGCCCATCTTCGCAACGCGAGAAAGTTCGGCTAAGTCTGGCTCGGGGCAAGACAGGCGGGATACGTATGGCGTTGAGTTTCCGGCAATCCGAAATCCTGGACATCGCCAGGGTGGAGGGCCGTGTCGTCGTGGAAAACCTGGCCGACCGGTTTGCGGTGACGCTGCAGACCATCCGTCGTGACCTGACCGAACTGGCCGAAGCGGGGCTTTTGGACCGGGTCCATGGCGGTGCGATCATGCGCGCGGGCGTCGCCAACATCGGCTATGCCCAGCGTCGCCGCATGAACGACGCCGCCAAGGCTGCCATCGGACGGATGTGCGCGGCCGCGATCCCGGGCAA
>JANPBI010000154.1:0-2958 GCA_031430315.1 Rhodobacterales bacterium
GCCTGTCAATAAAGCGCGGGATTGGGGGACGGCGATGACGATGGGTGTCATTCAACTACATAGCGCGGACAATGTTGTCATTGCCTTGGCGGATTTGCCGCGAGATGCCCGGGTTGCGGGCTTGGGTCCAGCAACAGCCAGTGCCATCCCGCGCGGCCACAAGATTGCTATCCGCCCGATTGCCTTGGGCGAAACTGTCATCCGCTATGGCCAGATCATTGGGCAAGCGACAGCGGACATACCGGCGGGCGGGCATATCCACAGTCACAACCTCGGGATGGGGCCGCACAGCACCGACTATGCCATCGCTCAAGGCTCAGTCGCGCTGGAAGAGTTGGAGCCGCGCTCTTTCCTTGGCTATCACCGCCCGGACGGATCGGTGGGCACGCGCAACTATCTGGGCATCCTGACGTCGGTGAACTGCTCCGGCTCAGTCGCGCGGTTCATTGCCGAGGCGGCAGAAAAAGACGCTGCGATCATGACCGGCATCGACGGGGTGGTGCCCATTGTCCATGCAACGGGCTGCGGCATGTCGGGCGTGAACGAGGGTTACGAGACGCTGATGCGCACGCTGAAAGGCTATGCGCGGAACGCGAACTTTGGCGGCATCCTGCTGGTCGGTCTGGGCTGCGAGGTCATGCAGGTGCCCGATCTTGTGGGCCAGGGTCGCCTGCGCCCGGACGGCAATTTCAGGTACATGACCATCCAGGGGACGGGCGGGACGCGAGCAACGGTTGAGGCGGGGTTGAAGGTTCTGCGCGAAATGGCGGTTATGGCGCGCCGTGCCGTCCGCGCCCCTGCCCCTGTATCCAAGTTGATCATCGGCCTGCAATGTGGTGGTTCTGATGGATATTCCGGGATCACGGCCAATCCGGCACTGGGGGCTGCGAGCGATCTTTTGGTGCGGATGGGGGGCACCACGATCCTGTCCGAAACGCCAGAAATCTACGGCGCCGAACACTTGCTCACCCGCCGCGCGGTGACGACTGCAGTGGGGGAGAAACTCCTCGACCGCATCCGCTGGTGGGAGGACTACACCGCGCGAAATGGCGGCGAGATGGACAACAACCCCTCGCCCGGCAACAAGAAGGGTGGCCTCACGACGATCCTTGAAAAATCGCTCGGGGCCGTCGCCAAGGGCGGCACCGCCCCCCTGACCGAGGTCTACAAGTTCGCCGAACCGATCACGACGCCAGGTTTTGTCTACATGGACAGCCCCGGCTATGACCCCTGTTCAGTGACAGGCCAGATCGCGTCCGGAGCCACGATGATCGTGTTCACCACCGGGCGCGGATCGGTGTCAGGATACAAACCCAGCCCTTGCATCAAGCTGGCGACAAATACCGAGATGTATTCCAAGATGGCCGAGGACATGGACATCAACTGCGGCGATATCCTCAGTCATGGCGTCAGCATCGACGCAAAAGGGGCTGAAATCCTTGACAAGATCATCGTCACCGCCTCTGGCGAACAGACGCTATCCGAGGCGCTGGGGTTTGGCGGGGCGGAGTTCGTGCCCTGGCAGATCGGCGCGGTGATGTAGGCTAGCGCGCGAGCGCAAAAAGGCCGTCAAGGTCCAGATGCGTGGTGAGGTGATCTGCGAGGGCGTCAAGCGTTGACTCTACGGTCGCCGAATAGGATGAGGGTCGCGCCTCAATCCCAAGAGATTGCAGAAAACTCCGGCGAAACGCGTCCGACGTGAACATCCCGTGCAAATAGCTGCCCGTTACCAGCCCATCTGCCGATATGGCACCTTCCGGCGCCTCCCCTACAAAAGCAAACGGACGCGCACGGTCCGGACCGTCGGATCTGCCGATATGGATCTCATAGCCCTCCACCTCCAACCCCGAGGCGGCATGTTTTGCCGTGACCCGCGTCAGGCGCTTGTCAGGGGTCATGTCGGTCGTGATGTCGAGCAGACCAAGGCCCTCCGTCGCCCCCGCCGGACCCTCGATCCCCTGGGCGTCGGTGATCCGGGTCCCGAGCATCTGATAGCCCCCGCAAATGCCCAGCACATGCCCGCCGCGCCGGTGATGCGCCGCAAGGTCGATATCCCAGCCTTGGGTGCGCAGGAATGCAAGGTCGGCCCGCGTCGACTTCGATCCGGGGATGATCACCAGCCGCGCATCGCCGGGGATCGCTTGGCCCGGTTTCAGCATGACAAGATCAACGCCCGGTTCCTGGGCCAAGGGGTCGAGGTCATCGAAATTGGCAATGCGGGACAAGGTGAGGCAGACGATCTTGACGGCACCTACGGCTGGATTTGCGCCAGTTGCAATATCAAGCGCATCTTCGGCAGGAAGCTTCCAGGCATCAAGGAAGTAGGGCAAGACGCCAAAGCCGGGCCAACCGGTGCGGTCGGCAATCATCTGGTAGCCGTCGTCGAACAGGCGAGGATCACCCCGGAACTTGTTGATCAAAAAACCTTTTACCATCGCGACATCGGCGCGGTCCAGCACCACTTGCGTCCCCACGACCTGCGCGATGACCCCGCCACGGTCGATATCGCCAACCAGCACCACCGGCACCCCAGCCGCCCGTGCAAAGCCCATGTTCGCGATGTCGCCGGGCCGCAGGTTGACCTCAGCCGGGCTGCCCGCCCCTTCGACGATGACCAGATCATGCGTGGCAGACAGGCGATGAAAGCTGTCCAGCACCGGAGCCATCAATGAGGGCTTCAGCGTCGCATAGTCGCGTGCCCTGACAGTGGCGACGCGCTTGCCTTGAACAATGACTTGAGAGCCTGTCTCTGATTCCGGCTTTAACAGTACCGGGTTCATGTCGGTATGTGGCTGCAATCCCGCTGCCCGTGCCTGCAAAGCCTGCGCGCGCCCGATCTCACCGCCATCTACGGTCACGGCGGCATTGTTGGACATGTTCTGCGGTTTGAAGGGCGCGACCTTGAGTCCCCGCCGCAGCGCCGCCCGGCAAAGCCCCGCCACGATGAGGGATTTGCCG
>JANPBI010000155.1:0-2015 GCA_031430315.1 Rhodobacterales bacterium
CCTGACCCGCGTCAAAGGTCACGCCAGCAGGGTCGCAATCCGGCTGTTCAGCCAGCGCAAAAGCCCCCAGTCGTCATCGGTCGACCCGCCTGGCACATAGCGCGACCCCAGCACGAACTGCTGGCCAGCACTCAGCGCAAGCAACATCTGGGGGATGATCTCTGGCGGGTGGCTGAGGTCGCAATCCATGCAGACAAGGACGGGATGCCGGGCCTGCCGAAACCCCTCCAGGACACGGACTGGCTCAACCCGCGATCAGTGGTGCGCGCGATGATCCGCGCCCAATCATGGCCACTGTCGCGAACGGCCTCGACACTTCCGTCGCCGCTATTGTCATCGACAAACAACACCTCGAGATCCAAGCCCTGACTGCGCCGAAGATGGTCGAGCCGCGCCAGAATATGCGAGATGTTTTCCACCTCCCGGTAGGTCGGTATGACAATTGAAATGCCGCTGACCACCACGATTCGCGCCAGTTCGGTCGAAACGGCAGCATCTCAATCTGTGGTATGCGTATTCGCACCCAAAGTGTCAGCGAAGGGTTCAGAAGTTTGGCCGTGATCTGATTGGGACGCTGCCTGCGACAATTCCTTCGTTATCCTTGACGATATACTCACCAAAAAAACAATAAATAACAAAAGGTTCAATCGACCGCAGAAAATTATGTTACCTGCCCCATCCAACAAAGCAAGCCGCGATTGATACAATTGTGCCAATCGCGGCTTGTGCTGTCACGCCGCCTGTTGGCCTGCCAATTGGGACATCCGGCTTTGATCGGAGGCCTTGGTCCGGGCCACGGACGGTCGCGCTTGGCACCGCGACACCCAATCGCGGATCAGCGGGTCGTCGGGTGTGGCATCCTTGAACCAGGCATACGGCGAATGGCAGAGCAAATCTGTCGCCGTAAATGTCTCGCCTAGAAGGTATGGCCCCCGTTCCAGTGCTGCGTGCAGCCGTGCCACAACCTCGGCATGTCCACGCAAACCCGCGGTCAGATAGGGATGGCTGATCCCTGCTGCCTCCAGGATCAGCACCGGCTCCATCACCGAGCCATACCAGACCATCCAGGACAGGAACGCTCCCCATTTCGGATTGCCCGGCCTTGGCGCAAGCCCGCTGTTGGGGAACATTTGCAACAAATACAGCATCACCGCCGAGCGTTCCGTCACCAGCGTGCCGTCATGCAGCAGCGCCGGTGCCTTGCCTTCGGGATGCGGGTTGGCCGGATCGCGCGCCCCGGTTCCGTCTTGGCGCGGAATATCCACGGTCCGGATGGTCACCCAGTCGGCGATGTTCATCTCGTCGATCAGGGCGACCACGCCCGATGACCGGCTGACAGGGGCGCGAACCAGGGTCAGCATGGTTTGTCCTTTCGTGTTGCGATAACCCAGGTATAAAGAACCCCTCCTGTCAGAACCTGTCAGCATCCCATGCCCCGTGCCGACCGCCTGTTCCGCCTTTTGCACGCTCTGCGCATGCTGCCGCAGCCGGTCACCGCCGCGCGCCTCGCCGAAGAAACCGGCGTCTCCGAACGCACGCTTTACCGCGACATCGACGCCTTGCGGTTCGGCGGTGCGCTGATCGACGGGGCGGCGGGTCTGGGCTACACCCTGACCGAAGACCCCGCCCTTCCCCCCCAGATGTTCACCCGGCTGGAGGTGGAGGCGCTGGTTCTGGGCCTGGCCGAGGTGCGCATTGCCGGGGACGCAGCGCTGGCCCGCGCCGCTGATGCCGCCCTCGCCAAGATCACCGCCACCCTGCCCGAACGCGTCCAGCGCCAGGCGATCCATGCCGTGTCGCTGACCTACCGTTTTGACCGCCGCGCCCCGGCGCCCCCCTCGCTCGCCCTGATCCGCGAGGCGGCCTGGGACGAACACGCGCTGGACATCACCTATCGCGACAAGGGTGGCACACTCACCGCGCGGCGCGTCTGGCCCCTGTCGGTCGTCTTTCTCGACCGCACGCTGATGGTGCTGGCCTGGTGCACCCTGCGCCAGGATTTCCGCCGCTTTCAC
>JANPBI010000156.1:0-1735 GCA_031430315.1 Rhodobacterales bacterium
CAGGAAAGACGAGACGGTCAGGGTGAAGTTGGGCAGCAGCAGCACGGCCAGCAAAAGGCCAATTCCATTTGCAGCCACATAGACCGCCGCCGACAGCAGGAATTTCATCATGGCAAAGCTCCGTTCCGGTGAAAGCAGGAGGCAACCGTAGCGGCTGACGCGGTGCGCGACAATCAAATCCCGCACAGTCTTGGCCGCTCGCCGCTCTTGCCTTTTCCCGGCCTGCCGCGCGATAAGATTGCCATGAACAAGCCCAGCGACAACCCCGCCGATCCGTTCAAGAAGGCCCTGGCCGAGGCCACAAGGGTCATGGCTGATGATCCGGAACTGACTGTCACCTTTTCGGTCGATCCTCCGGGCATGACCAAGGACGGTGTGCGCCTGCCGCAAGTGAGCCGTCGCATGACGCGGGACGAGGTTCTGCTGGCGCGCGGCACCGCCGACGCCTTTGCGCTGCGCCACAAGTTCCATGACGAGGCAACATCGGCGCGCTATTCGCCGACGGGCCAGTTGGCGCGCGAAATATTCCACGCGATGGAAACCGCGCGTTGCGAGGCGGTCGGTGCCCGCGCAATGCCCGGCACCGCCGGCAATATCGACGCCAAGATCGCGCATGAGGCCGACCGCAAGGGCTATGCCCAGATCACGCAAGCCGCCGATGCGCCCCTGTCGACCGCTGCGGGCTACCTCGTGCGCCATCTGGCAACCGGGCGCGCCCTGCCCAAGGGGGCGGCCAATGTGATGGAGCTGTGGCGCGGCTTCATCGAAGATCAGGCCGCAGGGACGCTGGAGAACCTTGACCATGTGCTGGCCGATCAGGCGGCTTTTGCCCGGCTGGCGCGCAAGGTGATTGCCGATCTTGGCTATGGCGACCAGTTGGGCGATGACCCCGACATCGACGACCCTGACGAGGCGGGCGACGATGCAGAGCAGGACCCGGACAGCCCGGATTCGGCGGGTGACGAGCAGGACACATCCGACGAAAGCGATGCCTCGCCCGAGCAATCGCAGGATGATCAGGACGACGCATCGCAGGCCCAGGTCTCGATGGAAGACTCGGCTGACATGGAGCAGGGCGACGAGGCGGAACTGCCCGAGGGCGAAGCCCCGCTGGAGCCGCCGCCACCTGCGCCCTACTCCGACGCCGATCCGAACTATGCCGTCTATTCCACTGATTTTGATGAGGAAATCCGGGCAGAGGATTTGGCGGAAATCGCCGAACTGGAACGCCTTCGCGCCTACCTTGACCAGCAGCTTGAGCCGCTGAAAGGCGCGGTCAGCCGCCTTGCCAACAAGTTGCAACGCCGGCTTCAGGCGCAGCAGAACCGATCCTGGCTGTTCGATCTGGAAGAAGGCACGCTTGATGCCGGGCGTCTGGCGCGGGTCGTGGCAAACCCGACGACACCGCTCAGCTTCAAACAGGAGAAGGACACCGAGTTTCGCGATACCTGCGTGACTTTGTTGCTGGACAACTCCGGCTCGATGCGGGGCCGCCCGATTTCCATTGCCGCGATCTGCGCCGACGTGCTGGCCCGCACGCTGGAACGCTGTGCGGTGAAGGTGGAGATACTGGGGTTCACCACCCGCGCCTGGAAGGGTGGGCAGAGCCGCGAGAAATGGCTGGCGCAGGGCCGCCCGCAGCAACCGGGGCGGCTGAACGACCTGCGCCACATCATCTACAAATCCGCCGACTCGCCCTGGCGGCGGACGCGGTCGAACCTTGGGCTGATGATGA
>JANPBI010000157.1:0-15626 GCA_031430315.1 Rhodobacterales bacterium
GTGCAGATAAAATTGCGGAGGAGATCAATGCTATTCGGCTTGATCTTCAGAGACTTGATGTTAACGCATCTGCAAACGACCCTTCAGCCGTTGCCGACCTTCTTGTTAAAAACCATTTGAACGCTTTGCGCGGACCCGCCGGGCCGCAAGGGGTAGCGGGTCCGCCCGGTCCTTCCGGCGAAGTGGGACCTGCGGGGCAAAAGGGCGATCAGGGGCCTGCGGGTGTAGACGGTGCCGCTGGCACGGGGGGTGACCTTTCCCCAGCTGAGATTGACCGGATTGCGCAATTGGCCGCCGACAAGGTGATTTCCCGTCTGCCCGCCGAGACCCAACATCAACCCTTGTCCGGCGCGGCTCAGCCAGAGTCGGCTATGGTTTTGCCGCGAGCGCGTGTTGCGAAAAACACATGTTTTGATTTACTGACCGAAGTCCCTCAACTGGGAACCGTCTTTGAAACGGGCGCTTTTCTGTGTAAAGGGACCGTCCATTTGGCGACCGTCACGTATGGTGCCAAAGGCGGCGCATTGGGCGTACGTGTGACCATTCTTGACACTGGCAAGGCTAACTACCTATTGCCAAACGACACTTTGGTTATCGAAGAGTTCGGTACGTCATTTTCAGTGACGTCCGTGGACAAAGCCCGTGCCGAAGTAACCGCTGCGGTGACTGGTGGTCCTTGAACCGTGGCCGCAGGGGCCAATTGTCTCGGACACGTTGTGTGATGTATCTGCGGAAATGCGCCTGCGCTAACCTATTCTGCCGCCACCCTCGCGTCCACCAGCCCCACGATATCCATCATGATCCGGTTCAGTTCAAAATCCTTGGGCGTGTAGACCTTCGCCACGCCCATCGCACGCAGGGCCGTGGCGTCGTCGTCGGGAATGATGCCGCCTACAATCAGGGGAGTATCGGCAAGGCCTGCGTCCCGCATCCGGTCGAGCGTTTCGCGGATCAGGGGCAGGTGCGACCCGGACAGGATCGACAGGCCGATGACATGGGCACGCTGGTCGGCGGCGGCGGCGACGATGTCGGCGGGGGTCAGGCGGATGCCGTCATAGGTGATGTCCATGCCGCAGTCGCGCGCCCGGGCGGCAATCTGTTCGGCGCCGTTGGAATGGCCGTCGAGGCCCGGCTTGCCCATCAGGAATTTCAGCTGGCGGCCGAGTTTAGACGATACCGCCTGTACGGCTTCGCGGATCTCTTCCAGCCCCTCCGTACGGTTGGACGGATTGCGCGATACGCCGGTCGGGGCGCGGTACTCACCAAATGCGGTGCGGATCAGGGTGCCCCATTCGCCCGTTGTCACACCTGCTTTGGCAGCGGCGATCGAAGGTGGCATGATGTTCGCTCCGTTGGCTGCGGCGGCGCGCAGGGCGTCGAGCGCTGCCTTGACGGCTTTGGGATCGCGGGCGGCACGCCACGCTTGCAGCCGCGCGATCTGATCCGCCTCAGCCGCCGGGTCAGCCACCATGATGGACCCGTCGCCGGTCGTCAGCGGCGATGGCTCGGTCGTGGTATAGCGGTTGACGCCGACGACCACCGTCTCGCCTTTTTCGATCCGCGCAAAGCGGTCGGCATTCGCCTCGACCAGCCGTTCCTTCATGTAAGGGATCGCGGCGACCGCCCCGCCCATGCCGTCGATCACCGCCAGCTCTGCGCGAGCACTGTCCTTGAGGATCGCCACCTTGCGGTCCACAGCCGGGTTGCCGTCGAAAAGGTCGTCATATTCCAGAAGGTCGGTCTCATATGCCAGGATCTGCTGCATCCTCAGCGACCATTGCTGATCCCAGGGGCGCGGCAGGCCGAGGGCCTCATTCCAGGCTGGCAGCTGCACGGCACGGGCTCGGGCGTTTTTCGACAGGGTGACCGCCAACATTTCGAGGAGGATCCGGTAGACGTTGTTTTCCGGCTGCTGCTCTGTCAGGCCGAGCGAATTCACCTGCACGCCATAACGGAATCGCCGGTACTTGGCGTCCGCAATGCCGTAACGGTCGCGGCAGATCTCATCCCAAAGATCGACAAAGGCGCGCATTTTGCACATCTCGGTCACGAAGCGTATGCCCGCGTTGACGAAGAAACTGATGCGACCGACCATGTCGGGGAAATCGCACGGGGCCACCTTGCCGCGCAGATCGTCCAGCACGGCGCAGGCAGTCGCCAATGCAAAGGCGAGTTCCTGTTCCGGCGTCGCGCCCGCCTCTTGCAGGTGGTAGCTGCAGACATTCATCGGGTTCCACTTGGGCAAGTACTGACGGGTGTAGGCGGCCACGTCGGTTATCATCCGCAAGGATGGGGCGGGGGCAGTAATGTAGGTACCGCGCGAAAGGTATTCCTTGATGATGTCGTTCTGCACGGTGCCTTGGAGGGCTGCGATCTCCGCGCCCTGTTCCTCGGCCACCGCGATGTAAAGCGCCAGAAGCCAAGGGGCTGTCGCATTGATCGTCATCGAGGTGTTCATCTGATCGAGCGGGATATTGGCAAAAAGCGCCCGCATGTCCCCAAGATGGGCGACAGGCACGCCAACCTTGCCAACCTCGCCTCGCGCGAGGTGATTGTCACTGTCATAGCCCGTCTGGGTCGGCAGATCGAAGGCGACCGACAACCCCGTCTGCCCCTTGGCAAGGTTGCCGCGATAAAGCGCGTTGGACGCGGCGGCAGTCGAATGCCCGGCATAAGTGCGAAACAGCCAGGGGGCGTCTTTGGTCATCTTGTCCGCGCCTTTGCGCAATTTTATTTCGTCGTGAAACAGATACTGGACACTTTATGCCAATGTCAATTCGCTGCATTGCGGCAAGGTGGGGCGCTGGCCCCGTCGCGGGCAAGCCGCGACGTCCCGGGGATACTTGAACCAATCGGAAAGTCGATTGCGGCAAGGCCCGGATCGGCTAGGGTCTCCCCGATGTTTGGTACGGTGGAAATCCCGGTCTGGTTGTTGTGGGTCGCAGGATTGCTTGCGGCCATTGCGGCATTGGACCGGATCATCGGCCCGGGTATCCGCTGGTTCCTGCGCCGACGGATGGAACGGGCGCTGTCGCGGGTCAATGCCCGGCTGGAACGCAAGATTGAACCTTTCAAGCTGGCGCGGCGGCAGGACATGATCGTGCGACTGCTCTACGATGCCCGGGTGCTAGAGGCGGTCAGCGAACATGCTGCTGAAACCCGTGTGCCGGGCAGTGTCGCGTTCGAGGAAGCCCGCCGCTATGCCCGCGAGATCGTGCCTGGGTTTTCGGCGACGCTGTACTTCGGCTTTGCCACCCGCGCGGCCAAGGCGTTCAGCCGGATGCTTTACCGGGTGCGGGTGGGCAAGGTAGATGCGGCGCTGGCGCATATCGACCCCAAGGCCACCGTGATCTTCGTGATGAACCACCGCAGCAACATGGACTATGTGCTGATCACCTGGCTCGTCGCGGACCGGTCGGCAATTTCCTATGCGGTGGGGGAATGGGCGCGCATATGGCCGCTGTCGGCGATGATCCGGGCGATGGGGGCTTACTTCATCCGGCGCGGCAGCCGCAACGCGCTTTATCGCAAGGTTCTTGCGCGCTACGTCCAGATGGCGACCGTAGATGGGACGACACAGGCGATCTTTCCTGAGGGCGGGCTAAGCTTGGATGGCCGGGTTGGTCCGGCCAAGATGGGATTGCTCAGCTACATCGTGCAGGGCTTTGAGGTCGACGGGCGCGACGTTGTCTTTGTCCCAGTGGGTCTTGGTTATGACCGGGTCCTGGAAGATCGCGTGCTGATTGCGGCGGCTGCGGAAGGTGGGCGCAAGTTCCGCAATCGGCCCATTCGAGTGATGGCTTATGCAATGCGGATGCTGTGGAACAGGTTTCGCGGTCGGTTCAAGGGGTTTGGCACGGCGGCGGCCGGGTTTGGTGCGCCGGTATCGTTGCGCGCTTTTCTGGCGGCCGGGAACACCGTGGAGGCGCTGGGCGCAAGATTGATGGTTGAAATTGCATCGGTGGTGCCGGTCTTGCCCGTGCCGCTGGTTGCCGCCGCACTGGGCGATGGGGCGGAGTCGCAAGATGACCTGCGCCAGCGGGTCGAACGCTTGATCGCGCGCCTGGTCGCGAGCGGGGCGGTTCTGAAACTGCCACCGCAAGGCATCGAGGCAACCATGAAGGAAGGGCTGACACCTTTGATAGCCCGAGGGATTGTCGGCGCGGATCTGCAGCCCGTGCCGGCCGAGCGCGAATTGCTGCGGTTCTATGCGGCCTCGGTCCCGGCTGAGTGAAAGCTTCGCCGCAACGCGGCAGACATAAAATTTCAAAATGATAAGCGAAACTGTTGCAAAGTTGCGTAGCTATTTCTAGCCTTTGAACAGAGCCGTTGCGATTCTGCGCTGCGGCAGAGTGAATTGTGATCGTAACAGGTGCAAAGATGGCATTGGATATTCAGGACTCGACCGTGACCGACAAGCCCGCCTTGAAAGCCCTTTATGAAGTCGGCGAGTTTCCCCCGTTGGGTCATGTGCCCGCACAGATGTATGCTTGGACGATCCGGCGCGAACGGCACGGGCCCCCGGATACTGCGTTTCAGGTCGAGGTGGTGGATACCTGGAAGATCGACAGCAATGAGGTGCTGGTTCTGGTGATGGCCGCCGGCGTAAACTTCAACGGCGTCTGGGCGGCTTTGGGCGAGCCAATTTCGGTGTTTGACAGCCACAAGGCGCCCTATGCGGTGCTGGGGTCGGATGCGTCCGGTATCGTCTGGGCAGTCGGTGACAAGGTCAAGCGATGGAAGGTCGGGGACGAGGTCGTCATACATTGCAACCAAGACGACGGCGACGACGAGGATTGCAACGGCGGCGACCCGATGTATTCGCCGAGCCAGCGCATCTGGGGCTATGAAACCCATGACGGGTCCTTTGCGCAATTCACGCGGGTTCAGGCGCAGCAGCTGATGCCGCGCCCAAAACATCAGACGTGGGAGGAAAGTGCCTGCTATACCCTGACACTTGCCACCGCCTACCGCATGCTTTTCGGCCACGAACCGCATGACCTGAAGCCTGGGCAGAACGTGCTGGTGTGGGGGGCGTCAGGTGGCCTGGGGTCTTATGCGATCCAGCTGATCAATACCGCCGGCGGCAATGCCATCGGGGTGATCAGCGACGAGGGCAAGCGGGACTTCGTCATGGGGCTTGGGGCCAAGGGGGTCATCAACCGCAGCGATTTCAAATGCTGGGGCCAGATGCCGACCGTTAACACGCCCGAATACAACGACTGGCTGAAAGAGGCGCGTCGGTTCGGCAAGGCGATCTGGGACATCACCGGCAAGGGTGTCAGCGTCGACATCGTGTTCGAACACCCCGGCGAGGCGACCTTTCCGGTCAGTGCGCTTGTCTGCAAGAAGGGCGGCATGGTGGTCATTTGTGCGGGCACGACCGGGTTCAACTGCACCTTTGATGTGCGCTACATGTGGATGCACCAAAAGCGCCTTCAAGGCAGCCATTTCGCCCATCTGAAACAGGCGGCGGCGGCCAACAAGCTGATGGTGGAGCGCAGGCTCGACCCCTGCCTGTCCGAGGTGTTCCCCTGGGCCGAAATACCGCGCGCCCATATGCTGATGTGGAAAAACCAGCACAAGCCCGGCAACATGGCCGTGCTCGTGCAAGCCCCGCGTCCGGGGCTGCGGACCTATGAGGATACGCTGGAGGCCGCGCGCCCAAGCGGGATTTAGGACAACACGACAGGTCCGTGGCCGGGCTGAAGGCCGCCATTGCTCGGACGATATTTGGGCGACAATCCGTCCAGATAGATTGGATTTATCTGCGTACCGCATTACAGTTGCAGCGGATTTTTGCTAAGGGCTTTCGACATTTATTCACCTTATGTTGACGGGTTCGGCTGAACTGTTCCCATGCTGACAGGGCGGCGAAAGAGATTTTTTGCGCGCCCTCGACTTTGGGAGGCGGAATGGCGCACGATTGGATTTTCGACGTCTTGAACGACATGCGCAGTTATGCGTCCAAGAACGGTTTACCGGCGCTGGCCGTCCAACTGGAAGAAACTTTGCGTGTGGCAAGGGCCGAGATTAGCCCCCCAAACGCAGCAGTCGGTCCACGGGATACCAGCGACGACTGAGATCGGGCAGGGACGTTCGGTCCAGTTTAGCAACGTATGTCCCTTGGAACACCGTCCGACACGGATGCAGGGCAACTTGCGCATCATCTGGTCCTTTGCCCCGGGGGACATTATGGTCCCGGCATGGCGTTGCCCACACTCACCTTGTCGGACGATCAGGCCGAGGCGTATGATCGTCTGACGGCGGACCTCTTGGCCCATGGCATTGATCTTGCAAACGGAAGTCTGCTGCCAATGGCCGAGGGCAAAGCGTCTGTCCTTGCCGTTGTGGGCAAGGCTGGGTCTGGCAAGACGATGCTGCTGGCAGCCCTTTACCGGGGCCTGAAAGCCGCTGGCGTCGACGTTGTTTCCGGAGACTACGAGGGCCGTCGCCGCAAAGATCGCCGGACTTTGGCCATCCTTGCGCCGACGAACAAGGCTGCTTCTGTTCTGCGGCTGCGGGGTGTGCCCGCGACCACGATCCACCGCATCCTTTATACGCCCGTCTATGACCCTCAATACGAGAAAATCGCCGAATGGTTGGCAGGCAACGCGCCCCGCCCGGCGGTCGAAGGGCTGACCGACGTGGCATTGGACCGGGCGCACGCCTTTTATCAGTCCGTCGCCTCGATCCCCGGTGCATTGGCGGCGGCGGGGCTGAAGGGCAGCGATTTCATCAAAGGTTGGAAGCGCCGCGAAGAGCCGCTGGACATCGGCTTTGTCGATGAATCCTCGATGCTGGACGAACGCCAGCTGGACGATTTGCGCGAGATTTTCCCCAGCCTGGTGCTGTTCGGCGATCCGGCGCAATTGGCCCCGGTTGGCCAGTCCGGCGAGATGGTGTTTGACCGGTTGGGTGACAGCCGCAAGGTCACGCTCAGCCGTATCCATCGTCAGGCCGAGGATAACCCGATCCTCGATCTCGCCCATGCGCTGGGCGATGACCGCATCGGGTTTGAGGCGTTCGAGCGGATGGTCGAGGACCGGTCCCGCACCGATGACCGCGTGGTCTGGGCCGAACGAGTAGATGCCGACCTGATGGCGCGCAGCCCCGTCCTGGTCTGGCGCAATGTGACACGGATCAAGCTGATCACCGCATTCCGGTCGGTCCATGACGCACCCCAGGACATGCTGTTGCCCGGAGAGCCGCTGATCTGCGACGGGATCGAACTGCCCTTGAAACACCGCAAGAAACGCATCGACCTTGAGGCGCGTGGCCTGATCAAGGGCGCGCAAGTGATCTATCTGGGCGAGGGGAACCGCGAGGGCTTTGCCAAGCTGCATGTCGTTGGAGCAGAGGAGCCGCAGGTGTCGGCCGCTTCGATCATCAAGATCGAACGCCCGGATGAAGAAGAGCCGTTCATCCCCCACGCCGCGCGAATGGGGGCGGCGTTTCTGCACGGCGCGGCGGTCACCATCCACAAGGCCCAAGGATCACAATGGGAGACGGTTCAGGTTTTTGCGCCCGACCTTTATGCCGCCGCACAGGCGGGTCGGACCGAGGCCGGTCTGCCCTTGTGGAAGCGATTGGCCTATGTCGCGATCACGCGCGCCGAGAACCGGCTGCTATGGGTGGTGCGAAACCGGCTGGCGCGCCCGACACGGCCCCTGACGGTCGAGGATCTGCGCAGCCCTGCGCCGTTGGCCCTGGCGGAAGAAGCCAGCCTCTGACCTTTCCCTTTGGCCGTGTCGGCGCTATTCTGGCGCTGCAATCAAGGAGATGCCGATGGCGCTGGTTTTTGTCCAATTCCGCTGCACGCCCGGAAAGACTTACGAGGTCGCCAACGCGATCTGGGACCGCGAGGCCGTCAGCGAGCTCTATTCCACCAGCGGCGAATATGACCTGATCGCCAAGGTCTACATCCCCGATGACGAGGATGTGGGCCACTACCTGTCACACCGGTTATTCGACATTCCGGGGATCGTGCGGACGCTGACGACAATGACGTTCAAAGCCTTCTAGCCGATTTTTTTCAAAGGATTTCCGGTCAAAGCCAGAGGTTTCGCTCGGTTCCAACCGCATCCGCAACACCTGCAAACTGATCGCGCGCCAGCAACTCGTCCAGGCCCCGGGCAATGCGGGAGGCAAGGCTCAGCCCCTGATAAACCATCGCTGTATAAAGCTGCACAGCATGGGCCCCAGCGCGGATCTTGGCATAGGCATCCTGGGCCGATCCGATCCCGCCGACACCGATCAGGGGCAACTTGCCATCCGTCAGTTGCGACAGGCGCGCCAGAACGCGAGTCGATTTCTCGAACAATGGCGCGCCCGACAGGCCGCCGGCCTGTGTCGCATGAGGACTGCGCAGGCCGTCCCGTGACAGGGTTGTGTTTGTCGCGATGATCCCTGCGATGCCAGCGGCCAGCGCCACTTCGGCGATTTGGGCCAGCGCCTCATCCTCCAGATCAGGGGCAATCTTCAGGAGAACCGGGATCGGACGGGCAAGATCGGCCTGTGCCGCCATCACCCGCTGCAACAGCTCTGCCAGAGCTGCTGGACCTTGCAGGTCGCGCAGTTTCTCGGTGTTGGGGGAACTGACATTGACCGTCGCAAAATCGACATGAGGCCCGCAAGTGGTCAGCACGTTTGCGAAATCCGCGGCCCTGTCGTCAGCCGTCTTGTTGGCTCCGAGGTTCAGCCCCACGGGAACAGGACCCCGGACGCGCGCGGCAAGGCGCATCGCAATCGGTTCCATGCCTTGGTTGTTGAACCCGAACCGGTTGATCGCGGCACGGTCCTCGGTCAACCGGTAGAGCCGGGGCCGGGGGTTGCCCTCTTGTCCCAAAGGAGTGGCAGCGCCGACTTCAAGGAAACCGAAACCGGCGCGGGAAAGGGGCGCGATGGCGGTAGCGTTTTTGTCGAAACCTGCCGCCAAACCAACTGGGTTCAAGAGCGGCATGCCCGCAAGGGTCGTGGCCAGCCGGGGCGTCGTCACCGGTCCCGGGCTTGGGGCCAGTCCCATCCGCAAGGCCGCCAGCGCCAACCCGTGCGCGCGTTCGGGGTCGATTTGGCGCAAGGTGGCAAGACCCACCTGCTCCAGCAGGTTCACCAGACGCCCTCGGGAAAGATGTGGCCCGTGGCACCCAGCGGCAGCGATTTGTCCCAGACCACATCGGACAGGCGCAACACCCTGTAAAGATGCGGGAAAAGTGCGCCGCCCCGCGACGGCTCCCACCGCAGGTCGGTCCCCATCGTATCGGCATTGAAGGCCACCAGCACCAGATCGCTTTCAGATCCGAAGTACTTTTCCGCCGTTTCGGCCACCTGTGCTGCGGTCGAGAAATGAATATACCCATCCGAAAGGTCAATCGGCGCACCAAGGGTTTGCCCGGCAGCACGGAACGCATCCCATTCGGGGCGACGAAGGATTTTGTAGATCAGCATGGGCGTGCTTTTGCCTTGGGACGCTTGCTAGGTCAATCGCCTGTGCGATTTATCGCTGATGTTCCAAGACGGTACCCTGTTCTGCGGAAGCCTGATCTGCCATAGGGCACTGCGACAAGGTTGGCTAGACTGCGCCACCACTGGAACTGATTGCAAAACCAGAGCCGCGTTTGAGTTCCTAGCGACATCATGAATAATTGCCGGATCGACTGCAACTAACTGCTTGGTTTCGGCCAGAACGTCTTTACGTTTGCCCAAGTGGAAAACAGGGATGGTTGAGGTGCCCGAACAAGACAATCAAGCCGGACCCGCGCCGCTTGTCAGCATATCTGACGTCTTGGGAGGCGGCGGTGCAGTCAAGTCAATTGTCACTGCCCTGTCCAATGCCGTCGGCGCAATCTACCGCCCCATCGGTATGCGGCGCGAAGGGTCCGTGTTAATCGACCTTGAAGGCAAGCGCATCCTGAATACCGCCAAAGCTATGGCTCAGGCCCGTGACATTCTTGCGGATGACGGGTCGCAAGACATGGTGCGGCTCAATGCGCTGTCAGCAATGGACCGGATCGGCAAGATCGACAACGCGGCTCAGGCAATCGGAAGCGCGGTAGAAAAGCTGAAAGCTATCGGCGATGCGCCTGCACGCGACATTTCCCCTGACTGGATGGACCGGTACATGTCGTTCGTCGAACGGGTCGATGAAGACAGCGTCCGAGATATCTGGGCCTCGGTCCTCGCGCGAGAAGCCCAGCAGGATTTGAGGCCAGTCTCTCTGTTCACCCTTGATTCCATGCGCTTTCTTGAGCGTCGGCATGCCCAGCTTTTTGATCTTTTTGCGCGGACCTATTTGTCGTTTGGCAGATGCTGGCGTCAGGGGTTCGATGTGGCGGGCCATCGCGAGGGGCGGTCATTGATCGGACGATCCGACAGCCACAATGATTTTCGCGCCCTGGCCGAAATGGGATTTGTCGAGTTCCCCAAAGGCGACGCACCACCGTTGGGCGGATCATATGTAGCGAACTTTCACCGGTTTGCGTTGCGGATGTCCCCGACCCACCAAACCGAAACGCTGCAGGAAGTGCGACCGACGATGCGGGGCGAAGAACTGATGCGCGTGATACTGGAGTTTGACTTGGCATTGGAGGATGTGTCGCTGGGGTTTTTCGCCAAAAGGCATGATCTGCGGTATCGTTTCTTGCCGTCCGATCGGCAGGCCAGTATCCTGGCGAACTGGTTTGCCTGGCTGCATACCAAGGCATTCAGGCTGGAAATTGGGCTGTTTCCTGAGGGAAGCAACTACTTGAAAAGCAGTTTCGCCTATCGCTGGTCTGACGGATATCTGGAACGCCAGCCTGAGGTTGCGGTGCCCGCGATGGCTGTTCTGCCCGACGAACTGGCCCTTTTGGTCCGGTAAGTCAAAGATGTGCGGACGCATCATCCATACCCATCCCAACGAGGCGCTTGCCGCCCTGTTCGGCGCGGTGCCGGGCAACGACCTGCCCCATGTGCCCAATTACAATGTCTGCCCAACCAATCCAGTTGCGGTGGTCACATCGGACGGGACGCGACGGCTGCGGGCAATGCGCTGGGGGCTCATTCCATCCTGGTACAAGGCCCCGAATGACGGCCCCCTGATCATCAACGCACGCGCCGATACGGTGGCCACCAAACCAGCCTTTCGCGACGCAGTCCGCAGCCGGCGCTGCATCGTGCCTGCCAGCGGGTTTTACGAATGGAGCGAAGGGGACAAGGGCGCACGACTGCCCTGGTGTTTTCTGCGGGCGGACGGCCAGCCGATGGCGCTGGCGGGTCTTTGGCAGCGCTGGCACGAGGTCGATACCGTCGCCATCGTGTCGACCGAAGCGGGGCCGGGCATGGCAGGTCTGCACCACCGCGAACCTGTCATACTGGAGCCCCGCAACTGGCCCCTTTGGCTGGGCGAGGCGGGGCATGGGGCAGCAGCCCTGATGACGGCATCAGCCCTCGGGGTGCTGGCAAAACCGTATCGGGTGGATATGCGGGTCAATTCCAACAAAGCATCGGGCCCGGAGCTGATCGAGCCGATATGTCCTTGAGAACGCAATGTTCATCTTTCGAAATCACGAAAACTCGGTGTAAGACAGACGGATCCCAAACGCATGACAGCTCTCTTAAATTGGGCGGATCAACCAAACGAGGCGAATTGGATCGGCCAGCCAAATTCCCGGATCAACGGGCTCGAGGGCGGACGACCGTGATACAATGGCTCCGCCAATGCGGGGGTTGTGTAATGGGAAGACCTAGGCTTCCAAGCTAAAAAATGGCCTTCTCATAGCATCCCATACCTGCTCGTTTTCCGATATTTTCTGAATGATTTAGCTAGGTTGACGTGCTATAGTTGCTCATGGCGTCCCATCTCTACTCACCCGATTTCCGTGCCAAATCCGTGCCAAATCTCACAGATATCCTCGTCCAGAAACTACCAGAAGGACTGTACTTTGATGCCAAAGTGAAGAACTTTGGCATGCGGGTAGGGAAGGGCCGCAAGACATGGATGGTGGTCAAGGGCGAGAACCGTACCAAGATCACTTTGGGCCACTACCCGGACATATCGCTGTCTGAAGCCCGCAAGCTGGCGTTAGATGCAATCAGAACCCCAACATGGTCGAGGCCACGCATCAGCTTTCCTGATGCACTACAGGCGTCCTTAGCGCTCTCTAAATGGCGTCCGGGCACCGCCACGGTCATGCGGAGCACCCTCAAGCCCTTCAAATGGAAAAAGCAACTTCATACTATCACCCATGAAAACGTCGTCCGGGTGCTCGAAGAGATCGAGAAACCGTCCGCTCGCTTTCATGCGCGAAAGGACATCACCACATTTTTTAACTGGACGATCCCGCGTTACCGCGATGTATCTCCCTGCGTTGGCATCAAGGCCGAACCACAGCGCAGCCGCGACCGCGTCGTTACAGATGACGAGTTAAACACCATTTGGAACTACGACGCCCCGCCCTATTCAGACATCCTCAAGCGCTGCTTGCTTACCGGCCAGCGACTTGGTGAGGTAAAGCAATTTGCACCCGGATGGTTGGCAGGCGACACGATCACCGTTCCCGCCCAAGTAGCCAAGAACAAACGGGAAAGCACGTTTCCGTTCAACCTCCTTGCAGCGCATTACCTGAAACAGTACGTTTGTCGGAGCAGCCGCGTCTCGTCGTTTAGTCGAGCAAAAAAGAAGATCGACGCGCAATATCCCCTTTCTCACTGGACCGTTCACGACCTGCGGCGAACCTTCGCGACAATCCATGCCCGCATTGGAACGCCGGTGCATGTTGGCGAGGCTATGCTCAATCACAGGAGTGGAACGGTGTCTGGGGTGGCAGCGATATACAATCGCTACACTTATCTGCCAGAAATGCGGTTGGCTGCGCTGAACTACGAGACCTTCATTGCCAATCTTGTGACCGCGCAGTCGTAACCCCACGATTGCCGTGGCTCCACGCCGCCCGCCATCAGTCATTTCGGATCGTGCCGGGCCTGCGAGACGGTATTCTTCTCACCTTCGCGATCGGCCTCGAACGCCTGTTTCCCCTTCACGGTCCAGACTTCGCGGGCGTGTTCGCCCTGATCGCTTCTCAGCTTCTTTGCCATCCAGAGCAGCGCGCCGTAGATCATGGCGCGGTCATCGCCGGTCAGGTCCACGATTCCGGCCATGACGACCAATCCGCCGAGTTCGATCAGGTGCCGGGTGCGACTGCGGCGTTCGACCTGCCAGCTGCGCATGTCATGCCGCGCCTGTGTCGCCTGATGCCGGTTGCGCGCTGCCCGGTTGCGCCGGAGTGCGGCCCGTATCTGGTTCAAACGCCGGGGCAGATCGCCGCGATCTGTCGCGAAAGAACGCAGCCCCGCGCTTGGCCCAAGCCTCCTTCTTGCCCGTGTCGTTCGTCTCGGCGAGCACGATCAGTGCACCGGCCAGTTCGTCTGCAGTAAGATGGTCGGCGCCAGTTGCGATCACCAGCTCGCCGAGCCCACGCACCTTGCGCAGTTTGAGGTCTCGCGCCTTGTCCTCCAGCGTTTTCAACTCCGCGCCGAAATCCCTTGGCTTGCGCATCGCCATCTCCATAAGCTGTTGATGCAGCGATGATAGCCCGATGCCAGCCGATACGCTGCAGGGTTGCCGGGACGGGGCGCGACGCCTTGGTCCACCCCGAGATTTTATCGAGGGAGGGCGCGCTTATGCGTCGTTCCGACGTCTCATGCCCCGTGCCAATGATCTGATTGCGATGGCAATCTATCATCTTCAAGTCAAGGTAATTGGCCGCAAGGCCGGGAGCAGCGCCGTGGCCGCCGCCGCTTACCGCTCGGCCTCACGCTTGAGCGACGAACGGCTGGATCGTACCCAGGACTTTAGCTCCAAACGCGGCGTCGTCCATTCCGAGGTCATGCTGCCGGCGAACGCGCCAGAGGCATGGGCTGACTGCGCGCGGCTCTGGAACGATGTCGAGGCGTTCGAGGCGCGGCGCGACGCGCAGCTTGCCCGCGAGGTCGAGTTCGCCATTCCGCGCGAGATGACGCAGGCCCAGGGCATCGAGCTCGCCCGCGACTTCGTGCAGTCCGAATTCGTGGGTCAGGGCATGATCGTCGATCTCAATGTGCATTGGGACAGGGCTGGAGACGGGAGCCCCAAGCCCCATGCCCATGTCATGCTGACGATGCGGTCAGTGGATGAAACCGGCCTCGGCCCGAAGGTGCGGGACTGGAACCGCAGCCATATGGTCGAGCGGTGGCGCGAACGCTGGGCCGAGCCTGCCAATGCGCGGCTGGCCGAACTCGACATCGACGCACGCATGGATCATCGCAGTCTGGACGCGCTGGAGATCGCGCTTGAACCACAAAGCCAGATCGGCGCGCCCGCGCAGCCGATCGACATCGAGGGCAATGAGGCCGCCGACCGGGCCGAGATGCACCGCGAGATCGCGCGCAACAACGGCCAGAGGATCATCGCCGATCCGGCCAATGCGCTTGACGCGATCACGCATCAGCAATCGACCTGCACGCGCCGCGATATGGCGATGTTTGCGCATCGGCACAGCAACGGTATCAACCAGTCCAACACGGTCATGTGCGCGATGCGTGGCGCGCCCGATCTGGTCGAACTCGGCAAGGATGGTCGCGGCGAGGGTCGCTTCACCACCCGCCAGATGATCGCGGCGGAACAGCGTCTGCACCACGCGGCGGGATTGATGGCGGAACGGGAGCGGCATGCGGTCGATGACACAGATCGGGAAACCGCCATTGCGCGCGCAGCGGAACGTGGCCTCGTCCTGTCCGGCGAGCAGGCCGACGCGCTGGTGCAGATCACGGACGGGCGCGATCACGGCATCGTCGTCGGCTATGCCGGAACGGGAAAGAGCGTGATGCTGGGCGTGGTGCGGGAGGCTTGGGAAGCGGCGGGCTATCAGGTCCGGGGCATGGCCTTCTCCGGCATCGCGGCGGAAAATCTCGAAAGCGGATCAGGCATTCCGTCGCGCACCATTGCCAGCCTAGAACATGGCTGGGGACAGGGCCGCGATCTGCTCACTGCCCGCGATGTTCTGGTGATCGACGAGGCGGGCATGGTCGGCACGCGCCAGTTGGAGCGGGTGTTGTCCCACGCCTCAGAGGCCGGTGCCAAGGTGGTGCTGATCGGCGATCCGCAGCAGTTGCAATCCATCGAGGCGGGTGCTGCGTTCCGATGGGTCCACGAGCGGCATCTTGGGGCGGAGTTCGACGAGGTGCGCCGTCAGTGGGAGGACTGGCAGCGCGAGGCCACGCGCGATCTGGCGACCGGCAGCACCGACGCCGCGATCCATGCCCATGACAGCCATGGCATGGTGCAAGAGGCCCCGATGCGCGAGCAGGCGCGCAAGGGTCTGATCGACCGCTGGTAGCGCGACCGGCGGGTGTCGCCCGACAAGAGCCGCATCATCCTGACGCACACCAATGACGAGGTGCGCGCCCTCAATGAGGCGGCGCGCGAGCGGATGCGCGCTGCAGGCGATCTGGGCGATGACCTCCGCTTCACGGTCGAGCGCTGCGCGCGCTGCATTGCCAGCGGCGATCGCGTCATGTTCCTGCTGAACGACCGCGGTCTTGGCGTGAAGAATGGCACGATCGGGACGATTGAGCAGGTCGATGCGCAGGGCATGACGGTGCGCACCGAC
>JANPBI010000158.1:0-6907 GCA_031430315.1 Rhodobacterales bacterium
CCCGGGCCAACCTGCTGGATCTGTCGCGGCGCTTGGGCATCCATGAAGCACAATCCGCAATAACCCCGGATGCGATCGTGGCCGACATGCGGAGCCGGATCACGATCGAGCGGAAATCCTCTTTCGTCACCGTCTCTTTCGCCGCCCCGTCGGCCCGGCTTTCTGCCGAAGTGACCAATGATATCGTCACCTCGATCCTGCAGGAAAGTGTTGCCCTGCGCACCTCAGCCTCGGGGCAGACGCTGGAGTTCTTTGATCAGGAAGTGGCCCGGTTGAGCGACGATCTGGCCCTGCAAAGCCAGAAGATCCTAACCTTCAAGCTGGCCAACAAGGATGCGCTGCCCGACAGCCTTGATTACCGGCGCGCGCGTCAGGGGTCGCAGCAGGAACGGGTTCTGCAGATCGAACGCCAGCTGTCGTCCCTGACCGACCGCCGCGCGAAGATGATCGAGCTTTATGAGCGTACCGGCGAGGTCGATACCGGGGGCGAGACTGCACCGCGCAGCCCCGAAGAAAAAAGGCTGCAGGATCTGCGCCGGCAGTTGTCGACGGCCCTGGTCGTTTATGCGCCGCAGAACCCGCGGGTGAGGGTGCTGGAGGCACAGATCACGGCACTTGAGGCAACGGTGGCCGCACAGATCGGGGCGACCGGGGATGCGGCGGCGGAACAGCTGTCGCCCTATGAGTTGCAATTGTCCGATATGGATGCCCAGATCGCCTTTCAGACGACCCAGAAGCAGGAACTTGAAGCCGAGCTTGTCGCACTCAAGGCTTCGATCGACGCGACGCCTGCGAATGCAATCCAGATCGACGTGCTGCAGCGCGACTACAATGCCATCGAGAACCAGTATTCGCAGGCCGTCTCGGCGCAGGCCCAGGCGGCAACCGGCGACCGGATCGAGGCGCTGTCCAAGGGGCAGCGCATCTCGGTGGTCGAACAGGCCACGGTGCCGGGATCGCCGGACAGCCCGAACCGGCCGCTGATCGCGGCGGGTGCAGTGGCGGCGGGGATCGGACTTGGGGCGGCGGTAGTGCTGCTGATGGAGGTCTTGAACCGCTCGATCCAGCGCCCTGTCGATCTGAGCAACCGGCTGGGGGTGCAGGCCTTCGGATCGGTGCCTTATATTCGCACGGCACGCGAACTACGGTGGCGGCGCTCGGCGATTTCGCTGGCGCTACTGGTGGGGCTGGTCGGTATTCCGGCCACGCTTTACGCGCTGCATGTCTATTATCTGCCGCTTGACCTGCTGGTGACGCAGGTTCTTGAAAAGTCGGGTCTTGCCGCACTTAGGGCAAAACTTGGTCTTGGATCGTAGGGAAGGGTCAAGCGATGGAACGCATCCAGTCAGCGATCAGCAAGGCCCGTGCGGCGCGCGAGGGCAAGGCGCTTGATCCCGCGGCCGCGCAGGCAACGGCGGGTGGTGGGGCGACAGGGCTCGCAGCGGGGCAGGTCCCCGCATCCCGGCCCATCCCGCAAAACGACAACTGGGCGGCACTGCCCGAGATTGTGGTTTTGCCGCGGGTGCTGGCCAGTCATCGCATCGTCACGAACATGGTCGGCCCTGCCGCCACGGCCTTTGACGTGATCCGCACCCGGCTTTTGCAGCAGATGCGCACGCAGGGCTGGAAGCGGCTTGGCATCACCTCGCCCGGCCCGGCCTGTGGGAAGACAATGACCTGCCTGAACCTGGCGTTCAGTATCGCGCGCCAGCCCGATTTGCGGACCGTCCTGATCGATGCCGACCTGCGCCGCCCGTCGATGGGCAAGGTGCTGGAACTGAAGACGCGGGCGCAAATTTCAGAGGTGCTGCAGGGGCATGCTGATCCGGCGGCACATCTGGCGCGGGTTGCGGGGCTGAACCTGGCGATCGGCACCAATCAGGTGCCGGTGCGCAATTCGGCCGAGCTTTTGCAATCGGCTACCACGCAGGCCGCCCTGAGTGCGATCGAAGAGCGGTATGCGCCCGACCTGATGATCTTCGATCTGCCACCGACGCAGGTCGGTGACGACGTGATGGCCTTTGTCAATCAGCTGGATTGTGTGCTGATCGTGGCGGCGGCCGGCACGACGACGATCGATGAGGTCGATCATTGCGAGCGCGAGCTGGCGGCGCAAACCAATGTGCTGGGCGTGGTCCTGAACAAGTGCCGCTATCTGGATCGCCGGCAGAGCTACGACTACTACTGAGCGACCGATCCGGGGTGAAAATACACAAAGGGCCGGAGTTTCCCCCAGCCCTTTGCGTTTCTTGGTGTTCAAGCCCGACGGATCGGGCCTGCCAGATCAGACCTGCTTGCGACGACGCGCAACAGCCAGACCGCCGATTGCGGTCAGCAGCAACAGACCGCCGGCCGGCAGCGGAACTGCCGCAATATTGCCAAGTTCGAAGGCGTTCTTGGTGAAACCATTGCCAGAAGAGGCAAACGAGACCGAGTCAAACTTCAGACCACTTACCTTTATCCAACTGGTCGGACCTTCTGTCGTCGTCGTTCCCGCGAAAGTGGCGCCGAGCGCTCCGCCATCGATGGTGAAGACAGTGGTTCCGCCAAGCGCGAACGTCAGGACGTTGTACACGTCCGGCGAACCCCAGAGCATGCTGAAGGACGTGCGAACCGAGTTCAGGAACATGACCACGGGCGAGTTGGCCGGGAACTCGTCTGCATCGTTGGTCTTGCCTTCCACAAACCAGTAGGGCGTCTTGTCGTCGCCGTAAGGCGATTTGGCGACTGACCCGCCAGGGTTGGGCGCCGAGTTCGATTTGATAAGGCCCACACCGGAATAAGGCGACGGAACGAAAGAGGCACCGCCGGGGATGCTCAGCGAATTGGCCTTGTCCAGGACCGGTGTGCTGTCGATCATCACCATCGTCGCTGCATTCGCGCCAAGCGCCGCCACAACACCGAAGCAAGCTGCAAGAGCGAGCGTTTTAATCTTTTCCATTTGATCACACTTTTCTAATAGAAGTTACCGAGGCTGGCTGTCCCGCAGAAGCAGGTCCGCCGTATTCATAACATATTTCTGCCACATGGCACAGCCGAAAACCGCTCATTCTGCAGGGTTTCTGCGCCACAGCATGCCAAACGATAGTTCAGGTCAGGGGCACTACCCTGGATTGTGTTCGTCGCCGGGATCGCACGACCCGCCCCGCGATCCGGGCTTTGTTGCCGGAGCGTAAACAATAAATGCCCAAACTTGAAGCACTCTGCGAGCGGCCCAGGCGAATGCGGCACCGGGCTATATGCCAAGGCGGCGACGGCACCACCCCGGCGCCACGCCAGATGGGGCAAAACCGAATTTGATTCGGGGCTGTCTGGTGCTATCCGCCACCCGGACCTCACCATGGTGTGGCCTGCATCCCGCCCTCTGGTCGGGTGCCGCAGGACTTGATGCTGACCGGTCTTTCCCGTAGCAAGATGCGTCTTTCCCATTGCAGGATCGGGGGCGGATCGGTTTTTTCGTGCGACAAAGGTCGTGCCTGTTTTCGGGATACCCGCCCATGACCCAGCCCGTCCTGTCGATCCTGATCATCAGCTATAACACGCGTGAGATGACGCTGGCCTGCCTGCGCTCGGTCGCGGCCCAGACCCGCACGCCGCATGAGGTGATCGTGCTGGACAATGCCTCGGCCGATGGGTCGGCCGCCGCGATTGCCGCGGAATTTCCCGATGTCCGTCTGCTGGCCGAGGATGAAAACCACGGCTTTGCCCGGGCCAACAACATCGCGGCAAAACACGCCAAGGGCGAGTACCTCCTGCTTCTGAACCCCGATACCGTGGTTCTGGACGGCGCGCTGGACCGCCTTCTTGCCTTCGCGCGGCGGTTGCCTGCCGCAAAGATATGGGGCGGACGCACGGTGTTCGCCGATGGCAGCCTGAACCCCGCCTCGTGCTGGCGGCGGATGACGTTGTGGAACCTCTTTTGCCGTGCGACAGGGCTTACCGGCATCTTCCGCAACAGCGCGCTTTTCAATTCCGAAGGTTATGGCGGCTGGGACCGGATGACTGAGCGCGAGGTTGATATCGTGACCGGCTGCCTGTTCCTGCTCGCACGGGACGACTGGACCCGGCTCGACGGGTTCGACCCGGCCTTGTTCATGTATGCCGAAGAGGCCGACCTCTGCCTGCGCGCCCGCAAGACGATCTTGGCCCGCCCCCGCGTCACGCCGGATGTGGTTATCGTTCATCATGGCGGCGCGTCCGAAAAGGTCCTGGCCGACAAGATGGTCCGCCTGCTGCGTGCCAAGCGCGAGTTGATCCGACGGCACTTTCCAGTGTGGCAGCAACCGCTGGCTATGGCGTTGTTCGACATCGTCCCGGTCAGCCGCAGGTTGGCGCTCAACGGGATGACACTTCTGCGGCCCGGTGGGGCACGGCGATCGGAAAGCGCCCGCGTCTGGACCGAGATCTGGGAGCGTCGGGACGAATGGAGGAAAGCACTTGTCTGAGGTTCGCGGGAAAATATCGGTCGTCGTTCCACATCTTAACCAGCCCGAAATGCTGGAGCACTGCCTGCGCTCGCTCAGTCAGGGCAACCGCCGCCCTGACGAAATCATCGTCGTCGACAACGGTTCGGCCGCGATGCCCGAGGCAATTTGCGCCGCCCATCCCGGCACACGGCTTTTGCAGGAAACTACACCGGGGCCGGGGCCCGCGCGCAATCTGGGCGTGGCGGCCAGTTCCGGCGACGTCCTTGCCTTCATTGATGCGGATTGCCTGGCAGATACGAACTGGCTGGCCGCCGCCGAAGCGGCCCTCGCCGATCCCGCTGCAACCATTCTGGGGGGAGACGTGCGGATTGCCGTGACCGATCCATCGCGACTGACTCTGCTCGAAGCGTATGAGAGCATCTATGCCTATCGGATGGACCGCTACATTGCCCGCGAGGGGTTCACCGGCACCGGCAATCTGGTGGTGCGCCGGGCCGTCTTCGAAGCCGTCGGCCCTTTCGCCGGACTTTCGGTGGCCGAAGACCGGGACTGGGGGCATCGCGCCACCGCGGCGGGTTACCAGATACGCTATGTCGACCGAATGAAGGTCTATCATCCCGCCCGCCCAAACTTTACCGACATGCAGGAAAAGCTCGCGCGGCACATGGCGCATGACTATGTGCTGGCCTGCAGCCGGCCCGGCGGACGGCTGCGATTTGCTGCCAAGACGGCTGCCATGGGGCTGTCACCACTGGCCGAGATTCCACATATCCTGACTTCGGACCGTGTCACCGGCCCGCGCAACCGCGCACTGGCCTTTGCCGGACTGGTCCGCATCCGCGCCTACCGCGCCGGCAAGATGGCCTGGCTTCTGATGGGCGGCGATCCCGAGCGCCTTTCAGGGGCTTGGAACCGCGGATAGCGCCCTAACCCCGCGCCAGTGCCAGCCAGACCCGGCGCAGCCAGAGTGCGGGATCAAAGGGTCGCGCCCCCAGCGCTTGCCCGATCGCCGCCCGCGCCCCAAGTATATCGCCCAGACGGCGCTTCTCACCCGCGATGGACCGATAGTGATTGGCAAGAACAGCAGGCCGCCGCTCCAGCAGATCAAGATTTTTCGCCACGACCCGCTCGCGCGCAAAGGCCCGCTTTTCGCGCGACCGGGTGATGCTGTTCTCCGAGAAATACTGCCGCACCAGCGCCTCATCGACAAAGGCGAACGGCCCCAGACGCGCCAACCGCAGCACGCAGTCCCAGTCGACAAGGGCGGGAAGGGTTTCGTCGAAACCGCCCAGCTTCTCCAGCAGGTCGCGGCGGGCGACAAGCGTCTGGGTGCTGATCAGACTGGTCCGCAGCAGCGCCTCCAGAATATCGCCCTCACGCAAACCAAACGTGGCGTCGGGGAAATACCGCTCGGCCATCGCCGGCGCGCCACCCGCCATGGGCGCCCCCACGATCGTCATGCCGCAATAGCCGCCGACACACCCCGCCCCCATCACCGCGATCCGCGCCATCTGCTTCTCCAGCTTTTCGGGCAGCCATTCGTCATCGCTGTCCTGAAACGCCACCCAGATGCCGCGGGCCTGTGCGATGCCTGTGTTACGCGCCGCACTGACCCCCAAGTTGCGCGGATTGGCCAGGGGCCGCAAACGCGGGTCGCTCACCCCGTCCAGCGCCGCCATCGTGCCGTCGGTCGAGCCGTCGTCGACAACCAGCAGTTCAAAATCCGCATAGGTCTGGGCCAACACGCTGCCCACCGCTGCACGGATCGTATCCGCCCGGTTGAAGGCGGGGATCACCACAGAGACGGTGGGGCGGTCGGTCATCAGGGCCTCGAAAAATCAACGGAGATGGGGCGCAGAGACCTTGGAACCGCTGGGTTTCAGCATCACAGTAAGATATTAATGCACATTTGCGGGCAATGTCAGGGGTAATCCCACCCGCACCTCTTCGTCAAATCACCACTCAACCTTCTGGGGCGCTACAGACTTCTGGGGCGCTACAGAAATGCATTCCTACTATTTCATCGAGCCCACGTGGGTAGATTCCCTTCGAGAAGTGAGCCTCTGCGTGAGTTGCAGCAGCTTTCCTCATGCGCTTGGCTCTGATGATGTGACCGTCCTCCTTTGTGGATCCTAAAAGACCCACCTTGGAACAGCGATGCCGTCGGGGAGCGGTCACATCATCAGAGCCGGTTCACTTCGTCAATCTGAACGAAGTCCGTCGGCGCGGCGTTATGTGGCTTGATCCGCTCGACACTCTCTTTTCTCGTGCACCGCAGCCTGCCGCTCGGCCCCTCAATCACTTCCAGCGGGAAACCTCAACACTCCTTGAACTGTCCAAATGGACGCCCATTGTGCCGTCTCTCTCCAATTCCAACACCTCCGCGTAAGCGCCACGCCGACCCCCTCCAGCCATTTCTGACGTGATCGGTGCATTCTTCGCGCATGTTTGGCGCGGAGGTGTTGGATTTGGAGAGAGAC
>JANPBI010000159.1:0-1585 GCA_031430315.1 Rhodobacterales bacterium
CCATTTTCAGCGGAAAGGCGATGTTCTTTCGCACCGACATGTGCGGGTACAAAGCATAGCTTTGGAACACCATCGCCAACCCGCGCTTGGCCGGCGGCAGGGCAGTTGCGTCCTTGCCGTCGATTTCGATGGTGCCGCTGGTCGTATCCTCCAGCCCCGCGATCAGGCGCAGCAGGGTCGACTTGCCGCATCCCGACGGGCCGACGAACACCACGAATTCGCCATCTTCAATCCGCAGATCAACGCCCGGAATGACGTCCACTTCGCCAAAGGATTTTCGCACGGATTTGAGAGTAATTTGTCCCATTATATCCTCACTTCACCGCGCCGAAGGTCAGGCCACGGACAAGTTGTTTCTGGCTGAACCAACCCAAGATCAGGATCGGCAAAATGGCCATGGTGCTGGCCGCCGATAGTTTTGCGTAGAAAAGCCCCTGTGGTGCGGAAAAGCTGGCGATGAACGCCGAAAGCGGGGCAGCCTTGGTGGTGGTCAGAGTGATGGTCCAGAACGCCTCGTTCCACGCGAGGATGATGTTCAGCAGCATGGTTGACGCAATGCCGGGTATGGCCATCGGTGTGAGGACATAGAGGATCTCGTTCTTCAGACTGGCACCGTCCATGCGGGCGGCTTCGAGGATCTCGCCGGGGATTTCCTTGAAATAGGTGTAGAGCATCCAGACGATAACCGGCAGGTTCATCAGCATCAGCGCCAGGATCAACCCGATGTGAGAATCAAAAAGGCCGGTGCGCTGAAAGATCAGGTACATCGGGATCAGCACGGCCGCAGCCGGCATCATCTTGGTGGACAGCATCCACATCAAGAGGTCCTTGGTGCGGTTGCCAGGGACAAAAGCCATAGACCAAGCTGCCGGGATTGCGATCAACAGACCAAGCAGCGTCGATCCGACCGACAGGATTACCGAATTCCAGAAGAAGCGCGGATAATCGGAACGCTGCCAGACCTCGGCGTAGTTTTCCAGCGTATAGTCGGCAGAAAAGAGCTGCGGCGGCGAAGCGACGGCGCTCGTCTCTGTCTTGAAGCTGGTCAGGATGGTCCAGAAGACCGGAAAGAAGATCAGCAGGGCAACCGACCATGCGGCTGCGGTGTAGAAAAGCTTGCGGCGGGGTGTGACGGCGCGGGCCATGGTGTTCTCGCTCCTTCAGGCGTCGAGGTTCTTGCCGATGCCGCGCATCAGAAAGTAGGCAACGATGTTGGCAAGAATGATGGCGATGATCCCGCCCGCCGCCGCCCGCCCGATATCCTTGGCGATCACGGCCTGCTTGTAGATCATGTAGGGCAAGGTGGTGGACGCAGAACCCGGCCCGCCCTGGGTGGTCGTGAAGATTTCGCCAAAGATGCCCAAGAGGAAAATCGTCTGGATGAGGATCACCACGGTGATCGCGCGGGTCATATGCGGCAGCACGATATAGCGAAACCGGCTGAACGCACTTGCCCCGTCCATCTCGGCCGCCTCAAGCTGTTCGGACGACATCGATTGCAGGGCCGTCAGCAGGATCAGCGTGGCAAACGGCAGCCATTCCCATGACACGATAAAGATGACTGACGCCATCGGATAGCTTTCCA
>JANPBI010000160.1:0-7369 GCA_031430315.1 Rhodobacterales bacterium
GCGCCAATGAAATTCGAGGCTGGCACCCCTGGCATCGTGCAGACCATCGGTCTGGGCGTGGCTTTGGATTATATGATGGGGCTCGGGATGGCCAACATCGCCGCGCACGAGAACCGGCTGCGCGACTACGCCCGTACGCGGCTTGACGGTTTGAATTGGATCACATTGCAAGGCACCACGCCCGACAAAGCCCCGATTTTTTCTTTCTCGATGCAGGGCGGGGCGCATGCGCATGACATATCGACCATCCTCGACAAGAAGGGGGTCGCGGTTCGCGCAGGCCAGCACTGCGCCGGGCCGCTGATGGCGCATTTGGGGTTGAGCGCCACCTGCCGTGCGTCTTTCGCAGTGTACAACACGTGTGCCGAAGTTGACGTGCTGATCGATGCGCTGGAACTGGCGCATGATCTGTTTGCATGACAGGCGTCTAATGGGCGAGATCAGTTGACCAGTACAGGTGCTGCGCCAATGAAACTGCGATCCTCGATTTGCTTGACGAGGAAGTCGGCGACATTAGCGCGGAAAATAACTCCGTTCCGCCATTCAGATGGTTCGCGAAGAACCCTGTAGCGCCCTGTTCGCGCACCATTCAACAGCACGCCCGGTCGCGCGATTGTCCAATCAAGACCGCTTCCCTTGATCAGTTTTTCCTGCAAGCTTTTGTCGTCATAGGCGCGGCCAAAGACAATCTTGAATGGAATTCTTTGCAAGGCCGCGATGCTCGCGTGGCTATCGCCAGCTCCAAAGCCCGTGACGCAAATCAGCCGATTGACCCTTTTGTCCTTCATGGCAGCAATCAACACCCGCGTTGCGTCAGAGAACAGGCGCACGGGTTTGAACAAATCGCCCAAGCTGACGCCAAGCGTTACGATCACGGCATCGACCCCAGCAAGTGCAGCATCCACGTCATTTTTATTCAGTGCGTCACCCTGCACCTTTTCCAGTTTCGCGTCAGACAGATTCATTGATGTTGCGGATCGCGCCAAAGAGCGCACGTCGTATCCTGCCGCAAGTGCTTGACGTGTGGTTTCCAAACCAATGCCTTTGCTGGCACCAACGATCAATATCCGCACGTCGCGTTCCCCCATGCTGGTTTGGCAAATGACTTTCCGCGCTGTATTTCGAACGAAACTGCATTGTAGATTGGGACGCGGCCGCGTTGCCGGTATTTTTTCAAAAGACGCTCGCTAGCCATCCTCAGTATCGATCCGTGACCGGACACTGGCAAAACTCATTCATGTTCGCCATCGGAACGACGCCCTGCTCCGCGCATGAAAAATTTGGGCCGTTTCGCCGCGACCGTAAACGTCGCCACAGTAACTGCTGCCGCTGCGATAAGGACCGCGTGGCCAAGGATGCTGGCCGCAAGAAACGTGTAACTACCAATCGCGACAGATAAACTTACTGCCCACATCAATCCCAAAATTTGCAAGACATAGTGACGGATGCTGACATCAGGGATATGGCGCAGCGGGCTCACGCTGTGATCAAACACAAAATTCCACGCGTGTACGACGACAGTCTTTACGCTTGCCATCATGGCATTGATCCTTTGTCGACTGATATTGAATAATCGCACGCCGCGCATGCACCACGCTATAAGGTAAGTTAGCGCTGAACCGTTGAGATTCCAGCCGGTTGAAATAGGGCAGATGAAGAAAAGTGCTTCGGTGCTTAGACCATCGCTTCCCGGTCAGCTATTTCCCTGAACAGAACATCTTCAAGCCCTCTCTCAGCATGGCTTCGTGCCGGTGCAGACCTGTTGTGGACAAGGATCGTGCGCATCTGCAGCGTACAGCCATTGGTCTGGCGGTGTCGTCCTTCTTTTTCTGGACTTCGCTTGCAGTAGGACTTGTTTTCAAGCCTCAGCCTGCGGCTCAAGCCATATGCGGATGCAATCGTGCTGCGTTGGTCCGAGTCCGTAACACCCCGCCTCGTAAACATGGATTTCGGCGTCATGGTCGCGCCCACGGGCGACGATGGCAACCGACGTCAGGCTGCCTGGGGGCGGAGTACTGACCATGAGCGCAGCGGAGGCTTTGAAAGCCTTGAGCGGCAGGCGTATTTCGCCCCACCCGACAGTACCGCATCGACCACGGAAGAGATCAGACCGCGCTGCATCATTTTGGCACCCTCTGTTTTAGGATCGTCCTGCAGGCTACCAATGCTTGGTCCCCGGCGCACCCTTGATCTGTCCGTCCAGATTGGGCGTGACCCAGCCGCCATAAAAATCGCCCGGCTGCGGGATGACGCGCAGATCGGCGACCCACGCCTCGTCCATCAACCCCGCATAAAGGGCCACGTAGCCTGCAAGTGCCGCAAAACCCGCCGTGGGCCGGTCATAGGCCCATGCCGCGCGAGAGGCGATCTTGTCACCGGAGAGCACGTCGAAATAGCGCGCGACGCCCTTCCATTCGCAGTAGCTGCTGCCCTGAACCGGGCGCAGGGTGGCTGCGATATCCTCGGGTGGCAGGTAATAGGTAGGCGCGTGGTGGGTCTCGAGCACCCGGAGGGCACGGGTGGTGTCGGCCACCAGCGCACCGCCAAGCCGGACCCTGATGCAGTGCGGCACGGTCTGCCATGCAGGCGGGCGGGGGTAGGATTGCACGTTTTCGCGGGGCAACTCGGTCATGCCGCACCTGCCAGACGCGCAAGCACCGTGCCGGTCAGGGCGATATGCGCCAAAGTGATCGCCACAGACAGCCCGTGCAGCGCCTTGAACCGCCCCTTGGCTCGCGTGTCGGTGGCGCCGTTGTTCGCGGGCATCAGCAGTTGGCGGGTGGGCAGCACCGTGCAGACCACCAACGCAAGCAGCCCCGCACCTGGAAGATCACCTGCCCACAGCACCACCGCAGCTGCGGCAGAACAGCCCAACACGAACAGGTAAAACATCGGAAACGCCCGCCGGATCGTCCGCCCTGCGACATCGGGCGGCAATGCCGTGAACAGGAACGCGGCAAAGCCGAAGCTGTAAAGAACCATACCGCCAAAGAGCAGCGCGGTGATCAGGGTTGCAAGGATCAGCAAGGCTTAGCCTCCGTTCGACAGGACGGGCTTGCGCGCAGTGCCCATGTAAAGGATCGCGGTCAGCGGCAGTGGGCCGAAGGTAAGGTCAAACCGGCGGTTGATGCCGCGCGGGCCAAGTCCGGTGACCGCACCCGGCACCAACCCCGCGCCTTGCATCGCCACACGCAATTCACGTGGTTTGATAAACATGGCCGGATCATGTGTGCCACGCGGCAGCAGGCGCAGCAGATCTTCTGCGATGATAATGGTGGCCAGCCGGGCCAACGAGTTGCGGTTGATCGTGTCAAACAGGAAGATCCCGCCGGGGCGCAGGGTGCGTGCCACCTCGCCTAGAACGCGGGTCAGATCGGCTACATGCTCCAGCACATCGACGCAGACCACGGCATCGAAGCTGGCGCTGTCATAGGGCAAAGCCTCGCCCACGCCGACATCGTAGCCGATCCGCAGGCCCTGCGCACGGGCATGGGCCCGGGCGGCGGCGATCGCACCCTCGGCCGGGTCGATGCCGGTGACATGCGCGCCACGCGCCGCCAGCGCCTCGGCCATGAAGCCCCCCGCACAGCCCAGATCCAGCACCGCCTTGCCCTGCCAGTCGATCTGGCGGTCGAACCAAGTCAGCCGTCCGGGCACAAGGTTTTTCAGCGTACGAACCCAACGGATATCATCCGACCACCAGCGGTCGGCCACCTTGTCATAGATCGTCAGGTCATTGCGCATCGAGGCGGTCCTTGGTCAGGCGGGGCAGCATGTAGGGCACCTCGGCGCGGTAGCGAGCGAACCGGTCGCCATAGCGGGCAGCAAAGCGGCGTTCCTTCAGGCGCGGGGCAAGCAGGCAGTAGGCGGTGAAGCTGATCGCAAGTGCGAACTGATCCGGCGTCCACACCGGTACGGTCCACAGCGTCAGGGCAAAGGCCACATAGATCGGCTGGCGGATCAGGCGAAACAGCCCTTGCGTCGGCATGTCGGGAAACACTGGCCGGATGCGCGCCAGCAGTGACATCCAGCCAAGGGCGCCCGATTGCACCTCGGCCCCGGCGTCAAAGCTGGCTTTGAGCAGGATCAGCCAGCTTGCGGCATAGGCCGCAGTCACCCCCCAGAACACCGCCCCTTCCGCCCGCCACCAGACAACACCCGAGGGCGTCCACAAGGCAAACAGCGCCAGAAGCTGGGCCGAGGCGATAATGGCATAGGTGGTGGTGGCCAGCGTCTGGCCATGCGGGCCGGGGATCAGCCGCGCCAACAGCCGCCCGCCGGGGCCGGTCAGCAACAGCGAATGGGCCAGCGGAAACTGCACGATCAGGGCCGCATTTGCTAGCGCAGCCCATGGCCAGGGCACCGTGCCAAGGCTTTCGCTCAGGCCAAAAAACATCGCCACTATCATCGCCAGCACACCCGCCGCAAAGACCACATGGCATAGCGCCCCAAGGCCAAGCGCAAAGGCGATCCGCCCCGCCCCGTTGGGTGGGTGCAGGTCGGCGCGGATCAGGGTGATCAGCCGGGCGATGCGGGGGTCGGTCAGTGTCATGCGGGCAAGGCTTTTTGAAGGATGCGGGGGATGTTCTGCTTTACCTTGAAGAACCCGGCGGTGGCGTGGGGCCAGATCGCTGCGTCCCAGTCGCGCTGCCATTCGCACAGGGTGATGCCGTGTTTAGCCAGGGATGGGGCCGCTTGATCCAGCCAATCGCGCAACGGGCCGCGGGTGATGTAGGGCGTTGCAATCTGCGTCGCCCCTGCGTTCATGGCCCATTTTGCCAGGCTTGCCGGATCGTCCGCGCGCATATCGGTTGAGACAAAACCGGCCCGTAACGCGGCGTCTGCCAGCGCCCCCGCCTCGAACCGGCAGACCAGATCGGACACCGGCAGGGGCGACCGCAGGTGGCTTGCCGCCAGTGTGGCTGTCGCGTAGATGTCCAGCGCGACAAGATCGAAATCCTCGACCCGGCAATCCTCGTCCGTGATCAGCAGGGCGGTCGGGCGGCCCGGCTGCGGGGCAGTGATCGCGCGCACGGGCAGGACGGGCGGAAGGCCGTCCGGCTCGGTCGCCTCAAGCCCTTGTGTGACCTCGGCCAGATCGCTTTGGCGCGGGGTGAAGCGCCCGGCGGTGAATGTGGCAATGTTCTGCGCGTCGGCCGGATAGGGCTTGCCGCGGGTGTGCAGCCCCGCCACCCAACGCCAGCCAAGCGTGTTGGACGCCGCATCACCATCCAGCAGGTGGCGATAGAAGAAATCCGCCCCAAGCCGCCAGGGCAGCCCCAGAGTGAAGATCCAGATGGAGGCGAACCACATCCGCGCGTGATTGTGCAGATAGCCGGTGTCCACCAACTCGGTCGCCCAGGCATCGAAACACGCCAGCCCGGTCTGACCATTCATTGCGCGGTCCACATCGCGGCGCAGGCGGCGTTCGCGGTCAAGGGCGGCAAAATCGGCTTCCAGCCCCGTGCAATAGCTGTCCCAGACCTGCGGGCGGCGTTCCAGCCAGCCCTTGAAATAGCCGCGCCAGATCACCTCTTGCACGAATTTCTCGGCATCCGCAGGCCCGTGGGCGGCAAGGGCTGCGGCCACGGCATCGGATTCCAGCACCAGCCGGCGCCGGATATAGGGTGACAGGACCGACACCGCCTTGTGGTCGCCGGGCCCATGGTCGGTGTTGCGGCCATTGGCATAGCGCCGCCCCATGCGGGGGGTGAAGGCTGTGAGACGTCTTTCGCCTTCGGCGCGGGTCGGGGTCCAGTCGGTCATCGGGTCCATCTTTGTCGCTTCAGACGGGAAACTGCGGCACCGGGCCTGAGTTTCAACCGGGCGCGCGACAATAGGCCTCGACCAGCGGGCGCAGGGCGACGCGCGCCCGCAGTTTCGCCGCCATCAGATACATGCCGCCGATCTTGCGGTGCAAAAACAGCGTGGCGGCGGGGGGGACATGGGCAAGCTCGCGGTCATTGCCGATGGCAAGGCCCATGTCGCGCAGCCGTTCCAGAAGATCGCTGCGACCGAAATCGAACGGAGGGTCCTGCCGCAAGGGGGCCATTGCGGTGTCGAACATCGACTGGATCAGGTCCTGATGATGTGGTGCTGTGGCAGGGCCGAAATAGCCGATGCGCAGCATGGCGTCCCGGGTTTCTGCCGCCCCCCCATCCAGCGCCACCCGCGCCAGAGCACGGAAATCGGCGGCAAGCCCGGGGGCGATCGGTTGAACCGCGCCGAAATCCAACAGCACGACGTGGCCAGTCTTGGAATCATAGCGGTAGTTGGCCAGATTGGGGTCGGTCTGCATCGCGCCAAACGCGAATAACTCGCGCAAGGTCAGGTCGATCAGCGCGGCGGCCACCTGATCGCGCAAGGCCTGCGGCGCATCTACCAGACTGTCCAGCGGCGCGCTTTCAACATAGGTCATCGCGAGGACCTGCGGCGTGCAAAGCCCGGCGTGCAAAGCGGGCAGCACGAACCGGTCAGACCCCTCCAGCAAGGCCCCGAACCGCGCCAGATGCTGCGCTTCGGCCAGATAGTCGGCTTCGGCATGCAACTGCCGCTTGGCCTCGGTGAGAAGGGGATGCAGGTCCATGCCGCGCGGCAACAGCCCCGGCAGGCGCAAGAGGGCCGCCACGTTGTCGACGTCGCTGTCGATGCTGGCCCGAACGCCCGGATACTGAACCTTGATCGCGAGGTCCTGACCGTCGCGCGTGACCGCCCGATGCACCTGCCCAATCGAGGCCGCCGCAAACGGGCGCACATCAAAGCGGGCAAAGCGGCCATACCAGCCGGGCCCCCATTCGGCGTTCAGCACGGTCTGCAGCTGCTTTGGCGGCATGTGGCGGGCATCATCGCGCATCCGGCCAAGGATTGCCGTCAGCTCATCCGGTAGCACAAGGCCAGTGTCCATCGACAGCATTTGCCCCAGCTTTAACGCCGCACCGCGCAGATGCGACAGCCCGTCCATCAGGCGCAGGGCGTTGGCACGGGTCAGCAGCAGTTGCGCCAGATCAGGCCGCTTGCCGCTGGCGAGCGCCCGCAGGCCGCCTGCCGCCACGCCGCCCGCGATCTCCGACGCGATCCCGCCGAACCGCAAGAGCCGCGCCGCGCGCCCTGTGGGCACCGCTGCGCCATCATCATCTGAAGACATGACGCTTTCCTGTCAGGGCTGGACGGGGGCTGTCTGCCTACGCAACCGGCGCAGGTGCCATCGATAAATGACAGGCGCCAGAACATAGTCATAGACAACGCAGGCGATCTGCTTGATCCCCGGAAATCCCACAATCGTTGCCAGCCACCGATACTTTGGCATTTGCATCCACAGCACCAGAAACGCCGGTATCCCCGATGTCAGCGTGCCCTCATGCAGCACATA
>JANPBI010000161.1:0-7532 GCA_031430315.1 Rhodobacterales bacterium
GCGCTGACATCAGACCGGGTGACGCGGGACAAGAGGTCGCGCGCCTTGGGCCCGGCTATCTGAAAGCCTGACCGCGCGTCCGAGATGTTCTCGACCGTGACGCCGGGTTCCATGTTCTGTTCGAACCAGCGGCTGTGCCACCCTTGCGCGCCGTAGCTGGCCGTCACCTGAAACTCGGTTTCCGACAGGCAGGATACGGTGAAATCGCCGATGATCTTGCCCGAATGCGCCAGCATCGGGGTCAGGCTGAGCCGCCCCGGTTTGGGGATCAGGCCCGCCATGATCCGATCAAGCCAGGCGCGGGCATTGGGGCCGGTCACGCGGTACTTGCCGAAGTTCTGCACCTCGTTGATGCCGACATGTTCGCGGACGGCCATGACTTCCTGCCGCGTTGCCTCCCACGCGTTTGACCTCTTGAACGTCGGCACTTCGTACCGAGGCTCACCCGGCAAGGCGTGGTAGTTCACCACCTCTAGCCCGTATTGCTGGCCCCAGACGGCGTTCATCTTGTCGAACACTTCGTACATCGGAGTGGTGCGGAAGGGGCGGGCGGCGGGGCGTTCTTCGTTCGGATAGCTGACCGAAAACCGCATCTGGTAGTTCTCGATCACCTTTGGCACGGTATAGCCTGGGCTGGTCCAGTTGCCGAACCGGCTGACGTCAAAGCCGCGCGGGTCGCGTTCGACTTCGCCTTCAATCATCCACTGTGCGAGGGCAAGACCCATGCCGCCGCCCTGGCTGAACCCTGCCATGACGGCGCAGGCAGACCAGTAGTTGCGCAAGCCGCCAACCGGGCCGATCAGCGGGTTGCCATCGGGGGCAAAGGTGAACGGTCCGTGGATCACCCGCTTGACGCCCGCGCGTTCGAGGGCCGGGAAGCGCTTGTAGGCAAACTCGACCGAGTCCGAGATTTTCTCGAACTGTTCTGACAACAGCTCCTGCCCCCAGGTCCAGGGCGTGCCGTCGATGGACCAGCTTTCGCAGGGCTTTTCATAGAACCCGATGCAGAAGCCGCGACCCTCCTGACGCAGATAGGATTCCCCACCGGGGTCCATCACATGCGGAAACTCGCGCCCGCCACGGGCGACGATTTCGGGAATGTCGTCGGTCACCAGATACTGGTGCGCCATCGGCAGCAGCGGCAGGTAGACGCCCGCCATGGCCCCCACCTCGCGTGCCCAAAGACCGGCAGCGTTCACCAGATGCTCGCAATGGATGGTGCCCTTGTCGGTGACAACCTCCCAGCCGTCCTTGGTCGGGTTCGTCGCCTCCACCTTGGTATGCAGGATGTTCTCTGCCCCGCCCATTTTCGCGGCCTTTGCATAGGCGTGGGTGGTGCCGTAAGGGTCGAGGTGGCCATCGAGCGGATCGTAAAGTGCGCCGATGATGCCCTTGGTGTTGACCATGCCATCGGTCATTTTCTCGACCTCGGCCGGCGACAGGATCGCGGTATCAAGACCCATGTACCGGTGCTTGGCGCGTTCCGCCTTGAGCTGGTCGAACCGTTCGGGGTTGTCCGCCAAGGTGATGCCACCGACGTGGTGCAAACCGCAGGACATGCCGGTGATCGCCTCCAGCTCCTTGTAAAGGCGGATCGTATAGCCTTGCAGGGCGGCCATGTTGGTGTCGCCGTTCAGCGTATGAAAGCCCCCGGCGGCGTGCCAGGTGGAGCCTGCGGTCAGTTCCGCGCGCTCGATCAGGGTGACATCCGACCAGCCGAGTTTGGTCAAGTGATAGAGGACCGAACAGCCGACAACGCCGCCGCCGATGACGACCACGCGGGTATGGGTTTTCATGGGGGTTGGCTCCCTTGGGCACTGGATTTCGCCAATTTGGCCGCTCGGCGCGCGGGGATCATGCTGAACCGCGACAAAAAATGTCGCGGAATGTACCTCTTCCGGTTTCACCTTGTCCAAGTATCCCGGGGGTCCGGGGGAGACCCCCGGCCTTTGAGACGGCCGCGCCGCTACTTTTCGGGGATCAGGCCTCGGGGCGCAAATCGCAGCACCAAAAGCAGGATCACCCCCAGCGTCAACAATCGCAGGTGCGGGGCGCTTTCGATCAGATGCGTACGCAGGGGGCCATCGGCCATGAATCCTGTGACATAGCCCATGATCGTGGGTCCGGCATTTTCCACGATCAGCCACAGCCAGCCCAGCAGCAGCCCGCCGAGGACCGAGCCCCAGTTGTTGCCCGATCCGCCCACGATCACCATCACCCAGATCAGGAAGGTGAATCGCAGGGGTGTGTAGTTGCCCGGGGTCAATTGCCCCTCCATCGAGGTCAGCATGGCCCCGGCAAGGCCGACGACGGCGGACCCGATGATAAACACCTGCAAGTGCCGAGCGGTGACGTTCTTACCCATTGCGGAGGCTGCGACCTCGTTGTCGCGAATGGCGCGCATCATCCGGCCCCAGGGGCTGTTGAGCGCGCGTTCCGACAGCCAGATGATAACCAGCAGTACCGCGCCGAACAGAAGGATATAGAGAAGTTTGACCAGGATGGTGGAGGCCCCGATGGGGCTCATCCCCCAGTTGGCGACGAACTCCAGGAACCAGGGGGCCTTTTGCAGTTCGACCTCGTAAGGCACCGGCCAGGGGCGAGGCAGATCGATGATGTTCTTGACGCCGCGCGCCAGCCAGTCTTCGTTCTTCATCACGGCCAGAGTGATTTCGGCAATGCCAAGGGTGGCGATGGCCAGATAGTCCTCGCGCAGACCCAATGCTGTCTTGCCAATGGCCCAGGCTGCCCCGGCTGCCATCAAGGCACCAACCGGCCAGGACAGAAGCGACGGCAGGCCAAGGCCACCCATATTGCCGGCGGTTGCGGGGTTGAACGCCTCGACCGCAATCGAGGCCGCATCGAACATGCTGCGATAGACAAAAAAGCCGACGATCAGGATTGCGGCAATAATCCATCCGCGCAAGCGGCTATGCGGCAGCCGTTTGTAGGCCAGGATTGCGGCAGCAATCACGGCAACGCCAAAGACCATCGCCCCGATCAATCGCCAGCCGCCGGCGGCCCAGCCTTCGGGCACGGGCTGCCCCGAGACAAGAACGACAGCCAGCCCGCCCAATGCGACCGAGCCCATGATCCCGGTGGAGAAAAGGCCCGCATACCCCCATTGAATGTTGACGCCGAGCGCCATGATGGCCGACAGAATTCCGACAATCAGGATTTGCAGGGACAGGTTCCAGCTTTGCAGGAAGCCGGTCGCCACGAACAAAAGCCCGACACCTAGGAACAACAGCAGGTTGCGGTTCTGGGTCATCGGTTACGCCTTTCCAAAGAGGCCACTGGGCTTGAACAACAGCACGATCAACAGGATCGCGAAACTGACCGCGACTTTGTAGTCGGTGGACAAAAGCTGCAGCAGCCCTTCTGGTATCCAGTCGGCAGGCAGCACGTAGCCTGCGACCTTTTTCCAGGCATAGGTCACGATGACCTCGGAAAACGCGATGACGAACCCGCCCGCGATGGCACCCAAGGGGCTGCCGAGGCCACCGACCACGGCCGCGGCAAAGACCGGTAGCAGCAATTGGAAATAAACGAAGGGACGATAGCTTTTGTCGAGACCGTAGAGCGCGCCTGCGATGGTGGCCAGCGCCGCGACGATGATCCAGGTGACCTGCACAACCCGTTCGGGGTTGATGCCAGACAACAGCGCCAGGTCCTCGTTGTCGGAGAAAGCCCGCATTGACTTGCCGGTGCGGGTTTTCTGCAGGAACCAGAACAGCAAGGCAACACAGATCGCCGCGGTCACCACGGTCACGGCGACCGTAGTCTTGATCGCCAGACCCTCTTGCAACCCTGTCATTTCCTTGAAGCTTGCGGCGTCCAGCAAGAACCGGCTGCCGTCGGTAAAGGTCCGTTCCTCCACCCCCAGGATCAGCCGGTTGATGCCGTTCATGATGAAGGTCACGCCGACGGACGCGATGGTGATGATGATGGTGGCCGCGCGTTTCTTGCGGAAGAACCGGTACACCACCCGGTCGGTGCCAAGCAGCATCACTGAGGTGACCGCGATGGCGAAGGGCAGGGCGAGAAGGGCCGTCGGCAGCGGGCCTGCACTGATCCCCATCGACTGGAACCACCAGGTGATCAGGATCGTCCAGACCGTTCCAAAGGCCATGGTGTCGCCATGGGCAAAGCTGGAGAACCTGAGGACACCGAAGATGAGGGTGACGCCGAGGGCCCCGAGCGCCAGCTGGCTGCCATAGGCCAGGCCGGGGATGAAGACGAAGTTCAGGAAGGCGATGAGGGCGTTCAGGATGTCCATCAGGTTACCGGCTCCCCGCCTTCATACGTTCAGGGCACATCATCCGCCCTCGCTGGTGCATTGGCCCTCGCCGGTGATGGCCACCAGCCCGCCTTCAGCGCCCGCATGCGCGGTGAACGCCACTTTTCCGTCTGGAAGGACGGTTACCAGTCCGGACATGCCTTCCTGAGGCGGGATTACCAGACTGACTTCGCCCCCGACCTCTATCGTCGCGGCGGCGAAGGCCTGCCATTGCGTACCGCCCAGTGCGACGATCCAGCTGTCGCCGGATTGCTGCAGGCTCAATGGTCCGCCATCAAAGGCCTCGCAGGTGCCTCCACCGCATTGCCGTTCGATCGTGCACTGGAAATCGGCAAACGCCGGACCAGAGAGTGCGCAGAGCGCCAAGGCTGCAAGTTTCATGTCATCCCCCCAGAAATGAACGGCGGACCTCGGGGTCGGCCAGCAGGGCCTGTCCGGTGTCGGTGAAGCGGTTGGCGCCTTGCACCAGCACATAACCCTTGTCGGCGATGTCCAGCGCCTGACGCGCGTTCTGTTCCACCATCAGGATGGAAATCCCGGTCCGTGCGACCTCAATGATGCGGTCGAAAAGTTCGTCCATCACGATGGGCGACACTCCGGCGGTGGGATCATCCAGCATCAGCACGCGCGGCTGCGTCATCAGCGAGCGGCCCACGGCGACCTGCTGGCGCTGGCCGCCTGACAACTCCCCTGCGGCCTGATAGCGCTTGGTTTTCAGGATCGGGAACAGGTCATAGACCTGCGCCATGGTGTCCTTGATCTCGTCGGTGCGGATGAAGGCGCCCATTTCCAGGTTTTCCTCCACCGTCATCGAGGTGAAGATGTTCTGCGTCTGCGGCACGAACCCCATGCCTTTGCGCACACGGGCCTGGGGGCTCAGCTTGGTGATGTCCTCGCCCGCCAGCCGCACCTGGCCACCGCGCAGGTTCAGCATTCCGAAGACCGCCTTCATCGCGGTCGACTTGCCAGCACCATTGGGGCCGACAATGACGGCGATTTCCCCCGGCTCCACCGCGATGGTGCAATTGTGCAGGATGTCGACTGGGCCATAGCCGCCGGTCATGTTCTCGCCGATCAGGAAGGGTTCAGCCATGCGCCGCTTCCTTGATCTTGTTCTTCAGGCCGGTACCCAGATAGGCCTCAATCACGCGTTCGTCGTTCTTGACCTCTTGGACAGTCCCCTGCGCCAGAACCTTGCCTTCGGCCATGCAGATGACCGGGTCACATAGGCGACCGATGAAATCCATGTCGTGTTCGATGACGCAGAAGGTGTAGCCGCGTTCCTTGTTAAGGCGGATGATGGCATCGCCGATGGTGTTCAGCAGCGTGCGGTTCACGCCTGCGCCGACTTCGTCGAGGAACACGATCTTGGCGTCGACCATCATGGTGCGACCAAGTTCCAGAAGCTTCTTTTGGCCGCCCGAAATTTGCCCCGCGCGCTGGTCGGCCAAGTGGCTGATCGTCAGGAAGTCCAACACCTCGTCGGCCTTGTCGCGGATGCGGGCCTCTTCTGCCGCGACGGACCCACGGTTGAAAAGGGTGTTCCACAGCGTCTCGCCCGACTGGCTGGCAGGCACCATCATCAGGTTTTCGCGCACCGTCATGGAGCTGAACTCATGCGCGATCTGAAAGGTGCGCAGTAAGCCTTTGGAAAACAACACATGTGGCGGCAGGCCGGAAATGTCCTCGCCGTCCATCAAGACCCGCCCGCTGGTCGGCGCTAGCCTGCCGGCGATGACGTTGAACAGGGTGGTCTTGCCTGCCCCGTTCGGACCGATCAGCCCGGTGATGGAGCCTGTCTTGATGGTCAACGACGCGCCATCGACAGCACGGAATCCCCCGAAGTGCCTGTGAAGGTCTTCGACAACGATCATGTCTTCCCCCTGCTTGGCCCTCTCTTGTTCTGGTGATTGTCACCAGCCGGAGCGCCTTTCGCGTGTAGCAACGGCCCGGGAGAAACCCCCGGGCCGCGCTGAAATTATCGAACGTTCCGGATCAACGGAAGGTAACGGTTTCGTATTTGCCGCCCTTGACTTCAAACTCGCGGTAGCGGCCAGCGCTTTCGCCCGCCCCCACCAGTTCGACGCCAGATGCGCCGTCATAGTCGATGTCAACGCCTTGAGCGATCAACTCGAGTCCTTTGCCGATTTCGCCGGGCAGGATCTTCTCGCCCGGTGCATTGGCGACGTCCAAGATCTTGCCTTTGAAGTCTGCAGAGTTCGAAGAACCTGCGGCCTGCATTGCCAAGGCCATCAGCGCAACCGCGTCATATGACTCTGACGTGTAAGGTTGGGTCGAGTCAAAACCTGCAGCTTTCGCCATTTCCATCAACATCTTGTTGCCATCAGAGTCGGACGCGGCAACCTGACCATAAGATCCGTCCAACGCTGGGCCAATCGCGGCTGGCAAAGAGTCGCCAACCATACCGCCGGGCAAGCCAAACTTTGTAAAGGCGCCGGTGTCGAGCGACGCCTGGATAATGCCCTTACCACCTGTGTCCAGGTATCCTGCGACGACCAGCAAGTCTCCGCCCGCTGCAGCCAGTGACGCTACCTCGGCGGAAAAGTCGGCTTTGGAATCGTCGTGAGGAATATTCGCAGTAACCACACCGCCCTTTGCAGTAAACGAAGCTGCAATGGCCTCGGCAAGGCCTTTGCCGTAGTCGGTGTTCGAATAGGTCAGCGCGATTGACTTAACGCCCTTTTCCAAAAGGATATCAGCCATGACTTCGCCTTCACGCGCGTCAGAAGGTGAAGTGCGGAAGAACAGGCCGTCGTCTTCGTCCGTCGACAAGGCCGGCGATGTCGCTGATGGCGAGATCATAACGATCCCGTTTGGACGAGCAACGTTTTGCAGGACGGCACGGGTAGTACCCGAGCAGACTGCGCCCACGATGCCTTTGACGCCTTCAGCGGTGATAAGACGTTCGGCCGCAGCGGTTGCAACAGCAACGTCACCACAGGTGGAGTCACCCCGTACCGCAGTCAGGGTCGAACCGTTCAAGAATTTGCCGGAGTCGTTGATTTCTTTGATGGCGTAGTCCGCGCCAGAAACCATCGCGAGCGACAGAGATTCGATATCTCCCGTGAACCCGAACAGAATGCCGATCTTGACGTCTTCGGCAAAGGCAGCGCCGGACATCAGCGCGGTGGCCGTTGTGGCCAAAAGTAGTTTTTTCATTGAAGTCTCCCATATTGGATCGCGATCCTGCGGGTGAACCTAGAGAAGGCCG
>JANPBI010000162.1:0-17474 GCA_031430315.1 Rhodobacterales bacterium
GGCGTCACGAACCCCCGGATGATCGCGCGGCCAGCCTCCATCATTTCGGCGGTAATCATGACGTCGACATCGCCCGCCGCTGGCATCAGGTTGAACACCGGCTGGCGGTCGGTCGCGGTGCACATCTCGACATAGTAGACAGTGGCACCGGTACGTTGGGCCACCCCTGCAACGGAGGTCGCTTGGCACGCATAGCCATTGGCGCGGGCCAGCGCCTCGATCCAGCCGGTCAGAACACCGCCGCCCTGACCGCCCACCGCCAGCACGGCCAGCTTGATGATCCCGTCCATGCGGGGATCGGGTGGTACCGGGACAAGGGCCTGATGCGCGGTCACGGCACCCACTCCAACCGTTTGGCGCTGCGGCGGCGCTGCAGCCAGCCGATCACGCGGGTACGGACGCCTGCCCGCCACCGCTCAAACCCGCTTGGGTTATGCACCACGTCTGCCCGGTAGAAACTGGGGCAAAGGACGGCAGCATCCGCCACCTCGCCGCAATTGCCGCAGCCAACACAGGACTGGTCGATGGAGGCCACAGGATCATCGCGCAGCGGGTCGTCGAGTCTCTTGAGCGACAGCGACGGGCACCCCGACAGCCGGATGCAGGCGTGGTCTCCGGTGCAGATATCCTCATCGACGCCAAAGCGGGGGATATCGACACGGCGACCTTCCTTGATCGCTTGCGCCTTCAGCGGTTTCTCGCGGCGCTGCTTGTTCAGCATGCATTCGCTGGAGGCGACGATCACTTTCGGCCCCGGTTCTTTGGTCGTCAAAGCTTCGCGCAGCGTGTCGCGCATTTTCTTGACGTCATAGGTGTGGTCGATCTGGCGGACCCAGTTGACCCCGACCCCCTTCATCGCCTTGGCAATGGAGTTTTGCGTGGACTTGGTTGCGTTGTCGGCGCGCGAGGACATAACGTCCTGCCCCCCCGTAGCCGCAGAATAGTAGTTGTCCACCACCATCACCACGCCGTCGGATTTGTTGAACACCATGTTGGTGATCGAGGAGTTGAGGCCGTTATGCCAGAACCCGCCATCGCCGATAATGGCGATGGGGCGTTTTTCCCCGCCGCCGTCAAATGCGCCGTTGGCTGCAGGTCCCAGACCATAGCCCATTGTGGCCCCACCGATTTCAAACGGAGGCAGGGACCCAAAGAGATGGCACCCGATATCGGCGGCGATCTGGTGCTTGCCCAGTTCCTTTTCTACCAGCTTCATTGCGGCAAAGATCGGACGCTCCGGGCAGCCGGTGCAGAACCCCGGCGGGCGGATCGGCACGGTCTTTGTGAGGTCCGGAATGGCGGGTCGGTCCATGTTTGGCGCGCGTATTGTGGCGGGCAAGAGGTCCGGCGCGGCTGCCTTGAGGAACGCAGTAACCCCGTCCAGCATGACCTGACCGGTGTATTCCCCCGCCATCGGGAAGGCACCCTTGCCGTAAAGCCGCACATGGCTGCGGGCACGGTAAAGGAACGATCCCAACTGCGTTTCGATGAACTCAGGCTGGCCTTCCTCCACCACCAGCACCGAATGCTTGCCCTCGGCAAAGGCCAGAAATTCGTCTGATATCAAGGGGTAGGTCACGTTCAGGCAATAGATCGGCACCCGGGTTCCGCCATAGATATCCGCGAGCCCCAGCCGTTGCAGCGCGCGGATGACACCGTTGTACATGCCCCCCTGACAGACGATGCCGATGGTCCCGTCACCACCAAACACCTCGTTCAGCCGGTGGTCCTTGATGAACGCTTCGGCGGCGGGCCAGCGGTTTTTCACCTTGTCCTGCTCATGCACATAGGACATCGGCGGCAGCACGACGCGGTTGAAGTCGCTGCGGGGGTTGGACAGCGCATCCCGCACCGACAGCGGCGGGCGCTTGTTGTCCTTGGTCGCGAATGTCCCCGTCACATGGCAGGACCGGATGCGCATCATCAGCATGACTGGGGTATTGCTAGCCTCGCTCAGCGCAAAGCCATCGCCCACCGCCTTCACGATCGACGGCAGGTTGGGCCTGGGGTCCAGCATCCAGAACTGCGACTTCATCGCGAAACCGTGGCTGCGTTCCTGCATGATGCTGGAACCTTCGCCATAATCCTCGCCCAGGATCACCAGCGCACCCCCGGTCACGCCCGACGACGCAAGATTTGCCAGCGCGTCCGAGGCGACATTGACCCCGACCGGTCCCTTGAACGTCACCGCCCCCCGGATCGGATAATGCACCGAGGCGGCCAGCATCGCCGCCGCCGCCGCCTCGTTGGCATTCGCCTCGAACCGCACGCCCAATTCGCCGAGCAACCCTTGCGCATCGGCCAGCACATCCATCAAATGGCTGATCGGCGCGCCCTGATAGCCGCCGACATAGCCGACACCGTTTTCCAGCAATGCCTTGGTAATGGCCAGGATCCCCTCGCCGGTGAAGGTGTCACCCTCCCCCTTGCGCAGGTCCTCAACCTCGGCGGCAAAGCTGCGTTCGGCCATCCTTCGCTCCTAGATCTCGTGCTTGCGGATATTTGCCAGCATTTTCTGCAAAGTGCCGACAAAGGCGCGGCGTTCTTCGTCGCCGATGCCCCGGAACATCCGCGCATTCGCCGCCGCCATATGTGGCCAGAGACTGTCGAACATCGTCCGACCGGCCTCGGTGATATGGACCCGCGTAGCACGGCTATCGGCGGCATCCACCGCCCTGCGGATCAGCCCGTCCGCCTGCAACTGGTCCAATGCCCGGCTCAGCGTCGATGGGTCGGTGATCGCAAAGACCGCAAGTTCCCGGATCAGCGGCGCCTCGACCACTGACAGCACCGCCAGCGCCCGCATCTTCGGCGTTGTCAAGCCGAGGCCCGCCATCTCGTCGCGCAAGGACGCATTGTAGCGCCCCATGATGCGGTTCATCAGGTAGGGCGCATAATTCGACAGTCCGATCTCGCCAAGACGCTGTGCTGCGATGGGGGTTTCGTCGTTCATGCCCCCAGCCTTTTTGCCGCGTTGTAGCCGGACCCTCCGCCAAGGCCGGGGCCCGGATGGGTGGAGGCGCCGATATGGATCAGGCCCTTGATGGCGGACGTGCCGTTGGTCGTGTGGGCAAACGGTCGCCAGAGGAAGAACTGGTCGATCGAACAGGCACCTCCATAGGGATCGCCGCCGACAAGGTTGATGTTCATGCGCTCCAGGTCAGCGGGCGAATAGGCGCGTCGCGCCAGCACCAGCTTGTCAAAGCCCCTGATATGGCGGGCTAATATCCGCTCGATCCGGTCGGCAAACGCCTCGCGCACCGCGTCCCAATCCTGTCCCTCGATCTCGCCTGCCGCGTCGCCCTTGATCAAGCGCGGCGCGTCGGGGATCTGCAGCCACAGCACTGCCTTGCCCGGTGGACAGCGTGACGGGTCCAATGCCGCGGGTTGGCCCACACAGATCGTGGGCGTTGACGGCAGCATGCCGCGTTCCGCCTCGTTCGCGGACTTCGACACGGAATCGATGCTGTCCGCCAAATGGATCAACGCCACGTTGTCCAGCGCCGGGGCATGCCATTCCGGCAGGGCGTCCAAGGCGTAGTGCAACTGAAAATTGCCACGCCCATGACGAAACCGGCGCGCTGCGGCCAGGTCATCTTGTGGTGTCGCATCACCCAGCAACCGGTCGAAAAGCTGTCCGGGGGCGACCGAGGCCAGCACCGATCCGGCCGAAAGGACCTCTCCGCCCGCCAGGGTCACGCCAGTCACACGGCCATTGTGAACGTTTATGCGGGAAACATCTGCGTCCGTGCGCAGTGTCCCACCCTTCTCCTCGATCAGCCGCCGGAACGCCTGGGCCGCCGCCCCCGATCCGCCCTTTACAATTGGTGCGCCTGCCGCCTCCAGCGCAAAGGCGATCACGCGTCCCATCTGGCCGGAATAGGCAGCCTCGGGGGTCAGGCCAGCATGCAGGACCCAAGGGGCCAGCAACGCTTGCACGCCCGGACTTTGATAGGTGTTCTCCAGCCAACCGCGCGCTGGATCCAGCGCGCGCCCGAACCATGTCGCCAGTCCGCGCGTGCCCCTTTTACGCAATTGGCCGAACATCAGTCGTACTGTTGGCCAGGACCAGATCGCGCCGCCCAATAGTGCAAAAAGGAACGGGGCATCCGCACCGATGCCGTTGACATCGCCGGCAAAGCGGTCGCCGTCGCCCGCCGCCAGCGTGTTGAAGGTCGCGACATTCGTTGCTCGATCCGTTGTCAAGATCACCGCCTCGCCATTCGGTCGGATCACGGCTGTGGGGTGCGGACTGTGGCAATAGTCAAACCCGTGCCGCGCCAGATGTGGACCCAGCGCGGCCCCGGCAGGCGAGGTCATGAATAGGACCCAGGTCGCGGCCATCACGTCATGCTGGAAACCGGGATGAAGTTCCTCGGTGCGCAGGCAGCCGCCAATCACGGATTCCCGTTCGAGCACCGTTACGCGATCCCCTTTCAAGGCCAAGAGGCTGGCGGCTACCAGCCCGTTGATCCCTGACCCGATGATGACGTGATCGGCCATCCGTCAGCCTTTCGGCACCAGCGCCAGCGCGCGGATGGGCGAACCCGTGCCATGCTCGATCTTCAGCGGTGCTGCGATCAGGATGGCCCCTTTGGGCGGCAACTTTGACAGGTTGGCCAATGACGCGAGGCCATAGCAGTTGTTTTTGTGCAAAAGGTTATGCGCCGGGAAGGGCGGGTTCATGCCCCCCGCCTGGCCCGCATCGGTGCCGATGCACTGGCTGCCCCAACCGACGATCCCCTTGTCCAGAAGGTACTGGATCACTTCGGCGGTCGGGCCCGGCGTGTGCGGGCCGGTCGCATCGGCATTCAGGAACAGACCTTCGTCATGCGCGCGGCTGTCCCAGTCAGACCGCAGGACCACCCACTCGCCCTTGCCGATTGCGCCATGCTTGGTCTCCCATGCCTTGACGTGGTCGATGGTCAGAAGAAAGTCCGGGTTCGCCGTACACTCCGCCGAAAAGTCCAGCACGTTTACCGGCGCCACCAGCCGTTGCACCGGCAGGGTGTCGGTATACCCGTCGGCAAAATCCTTGCCTGTGATCCAATGGTGCGGCGCGTCGAAATGAGTGCCGGAATGCTCGCCCAGCTTCAGCCAGTTCCACGCCCAAAAGGGGCCGTTCTGGTCGTACTCGCTGATCCGGTGAATCTCGATCTGCGGGGTGTCCTTGGCGAAATCGGGGGGCAGCTTCAGGATCGGTGTCGATGGCCCGAGGGTGCCGGAGCAGTCCACCACCTCGATCCCGCCCGAGGCCAGCATCCCGGCTAGCGACGAAAGTACACTTTCAGATGTCATCTTGATCTCCCTGACAGGCCACGAATGGCCGACGTTTGTCGTAGCGGATGCCCGACAGATGCCTGACGAATGCCCGACACTTGTCCGACGCGTGTTTTGGTCGCCTTTTGACGGCGATCCTTTCGGAATCATGCTAGACATAATTAAATGCATTTGCAAATATCCAGACGTCAAGCGGGGTAGGGAATGGCCGACAGCTATGATGCGATCCTGATCGGGGCGGGGCATAATGCGCTGGCCTGCGGTCTGCATCTTGCAGCGAAAGGCTGGCGCGTCGGCATCTTTGAACAGGCGGCAGAGCCGGGCGGGGCAGTGAAAACCGGGGAATACACGCTACCGGGTTTCCGCCACGATTGGGCCGCGATGAACCTGTCACTTTTCGCAGGATCAGCGTTTTTTAAGGCATATTCGGCAGAACTCATTGCCAAGGGGCTGGAATTTCAGCCGGTTTCCGACCCCTTCGCCTCGGCCTTTCCCGACGGCACCTGGTGCGGCGTCTCGACCGATCTTGCCGCGACGACGGCGCGGATTGCCGCGCATTCGGCCAAGGATGCCGAAATCTGGGCGCACTTGTTGGCAGAGTTTCCCGGCCAGGCCGAAACCATCTTCGGCCTTTTGGGACATCCGATGCAATTTCGTGCGCTTGCATATTTCATGCTTAAAACGCTGCGAAAAAGGCAGATGGGTGGAACGCTTGATCTGGCGCGCTTTTTGACCCTTTCCCCCCGCCAGTGGCTGTCTGAAACCTTTGAATCCCCGCAAGTCCGCGCCATGTTGGGGGCTTGGGGGATGCACCTTGATTTCGCGCCCGATGTGGCTGGCGGAGGGCTGTTTTCGTACCTTGAAGGTATGGCGGGGCAGGCTTTCGGGATGGTGATCGGCAAGGGCGGTGCCGATACGATTGTCCGCGCGATGGTGGCGGCGATCCGGGCACGGGGTGGGGTGGTGGAATGCAACGCGCCGGTCCGGCGCATCCTGCACAAGGACGGTCGTGCGCAGGGGATCGAGCTTGCCGATAGCCGGAAAATCATGGCCAGCAAGGCAGTTATCGCCGGTGTCGCGCCCAAGGCACTGGTGCGGATGACAGGCGGTATTGCCCCGGTTTTCGACAAGGCAATGGCCGATTTCGCCCACGCGCCGGGTACGATGATGATCCATCTGGCCGTTAACGGTTTGCCCGACTGGATCGCTGGCCCGGAGCTGCAGAAATTCGCCTATGTCCACCTTGCGCCCTCGCTTGATCAGATGGCGCGGACCTATCAGCAGGCAAAGGCGGGACTTTTGCCGGATGAACCGGTGCTGGTCGTGGGCCAGCCGACTGCGGGCGATCCGAGCCGCGCTCCGGAGGGCAAGCATGTCCTCTGGCTGCAGGTCCGCATGGCCCCCGGCACGATCAAGGGCGATGCGGGCGGCACGATCACGGCGACCGATTGGGCAACGGCGGCGGAGCCTTTTGCCGACCGGGCGCTGGATATCCTCGAACGCTATGCCCCTGGGACAAAAGCGAAAATTCTGGGCAAACGCATCGTCTCACCGCTGGAACTGGAGGCCGACAACCCCAACCTCGTCGGCGGCGACCAGCTGTGCGGATCGCACCACCTGTCGCAGCACTTTCTGTTCCGCCCTGCGCGCGGCTATTCGGATGGCTCAACGCCGGTCAAGGCTCTGCACCTGACCGGTGCCGCCGTCTGGCCGGGGGCGGGAACCGGGGCGGGATCGGGCTTTTTGCTCGCGCGCAGACTTGCAGGAAACTGAACCCACGTCATGATGACCGAAAAAACCAACCAACAGGGAAACCACGCCATGAACCTAAACCGTCGCACACTTCTGCAACTGACTGCCGCCGGGGCTGCCTTGGGCGTCACCGGCCTGCCTGCGAATGCCGCCATCGACGAGCTGGTGATCGCCTATAACGTCAACTTGCCCAGTTGGGATCCGACCGTCGGGCCATCTGCGGTCAACCCCACGATCCAGGGTCTTTACCAGTCGGTCTTTGACCAGTTTATCCTGCAGCAACCGGACCTTAAGCCTGCCCCGGGCCTTCTGACCGAATGGGGCTGGAACAAGGACAAGACCAAGGTCACGATGACCGTCCGCGAGGGCGTCACCTGGCATGACGGATCGCCGTTTACCGCCGAGGATGTGGCCTGGAGCCTGACACGCGCCGCGGACGAAAAGACCGGCAACCCGATCCAGTTCATCTGGTCGACGCTGGCCAACATCAAGGCCGAAGGGAACGTGGTCACCGCCGATGTGGCGCGGTTTGAGCCGACGATCTTCAAGTGGATGTATTTCCTGACCGGTTACGTGCTGCCCAAGGCCTACTATGAAAAGGTCGGTGCCGAAGGCTTTGAGGCAGCCCCGATCGGAACCGGCCCCTATATGGTCGACAAGTTTGAGCGCAACGCCTTTGTGCGGCTGAAGGCCAATGCCAACTACTGGGGCGGCAAGCCCGATTTCGACACCGTGACGATCAAGTTCGTGACCGATGCCGCCGCGCGAGTGGCGGAGATCGAGTCTGGCAACTCCCATGTCACGCTGGAAATGCCCTATGAGGAATATGACCGTCTGAAGGGCACGATGAACGGGACAGCGACGCCTATTTCCGACATCGGGATGATTTTTCTGAACGATATCGAGGTGATGACCGATCCCAACGTGCGCAAGGCCGCCGTCTGGGCGATTGACAAGCAGACCATCATCGACCGCCTGCTGTCAGGTTACGGCGTCAAGATCGACACGCTGGAGACGCCTGAATACGAGGCCTACGATGCCTCGATCACCGTGCCTTACGACGAGGCGGCGGCGGTGGCGGCGCTGGCGGCATCCGGCTACAGCGTGGACAACCCCGTCAAGTTCAAGATTCAGACCACCAAGGGCTTCAAACCCAAAGACTATGAGATGATCCAGGCCATCGTCGGCCTCTGGCGCAAGGTCGGGATCGAGGCCGAGATCGAGGTCTACGAGATCGCAAAGCATTACGAACTGCGTGCCGCCGACACCCTTGCTCCGGCGGCGTTCTACAACTGGGGCAATTCGGTGGGCGATCCGACGACATCGACCGGGTTCGCGATGTTCGGGCCCAGCCCCCACTCGGTCTGGGACGGCACCGATCTGATCGAGATGATCGGGCCCCTATGGGGCGAGGCGGATGAGGCCAAGCGGATCGAAGGGTGGAAGGCGGTCGACAAGTATGTCGCCGAAAACGCGCTGGTGATCCCGCTCCTCCAATATGTGCAGCCTATTCTGGCGGCGCAGGGCGTGACGGTGACGCCGCATGCTTCGGGGGCCTTGCTGCCGCATCTGATGAAGCGGGCTTGAGGACGGAACCGGGGGCTTCGCGCCCCCGGACCCCCGTGGGATATTTGTGAACAGGTGAAGGGCGAAAGGGCTCAGTCGCGATCATATGCAGCTCTTTCGTGCCCTTTTGCTTCGGTTGCTTACCACCGCGATCACCTTGCTGGGGGTCGCGGTGATCGTGTTCGTGGTGATCCGCGTGGTGCCCGGTAATCCCATAGCGATGATGCTGCCGCCGGGCGCGACCGAAGCCGATATCGCGCGGTTGACGGCCCAGTATGGGTTGGACAAGTCGATCCCGGAACAGTTCCTGATCTGGGCCCAAGGCGTGCTGCGGGGGGATTTCGGCACCTCGATCACTGCGCGCCAGCCGGTGCTTGACCTTGTGCTGGGCCGCTTGCCCGCCACCTTGGAGCTGTCGGTGATGGCGCTGGTCATCGCAGTGATCCTCGGCGGATTTGCCGCCCTTACCGGCACCCGCCTGCGCGAGACCAAGACCGAGGCCGCCATCGACATCACCAACGGCATGGCGCTGTCGGTGCCGGATTTCCTCTGGGGGCTGTTGCTGATCCTCGCGTTCGGCGTCCTCATCCCGATCTTTCATATCTCGGGTCGGGTCACACCTTCGCTGGAGCTGCCCTTCACCACGAATTTCTACCTGGTCGAAAGCGTTGTTCGTCTGCGGTTCGATCTTTGGGCGGACATTGTCAGCCACATGTTCTTGCCCGCTTTGGCATTGGCGATCCCGCTCGCAGCGATCATCGGGCAACTGCTGAAGCAATCGCTCAAGGAAACCATGCACCTTGACTACGTGACCCTTGCCCGCACCAAGGGCTACTGCGAGAACCACGTCATCCTGCGTGAGGCTTTGCCGAATGCGATCCTGCCAACGCTGACCCTGGTGGGCGTGCAGTTCACCTTTCTGATCGGCGGCACCGTGATCATCGAGCGCCTCTTTAGCTATGAGGGTCTGGGAAACATGGCCATCGACGCAGTGATCAACCGCGACCTGCCGCTGACACAGGGGATCGTGATCCTCTTCGCGGTGATCTTCACGGCGGTGAACCTGTTGGTGGACCTGACCTATGCCGTCCTGAACCCGAGGCTGCGGCATGGCTGACGCCCGCGCCATGGTCCGACGTCGCGCGGGGATGCGCTTGTGGTTGAGCGCCATATGGATCGTGCTGATCGCGCTGACGGCGTTGCTGGCGCCATGGATCGCGCCGAAAGACCCGTTGGCGCAGGACATGTTCATGGGGCGCCTGCCACCCTTCTGGATGCAGGGTGCCGAGCCGGGCTTCTGGCTCGGCACTGACAGCCTTGGCCGCGATGTCTTCAGCCGCATCCTGCACGGCGCGCGGATCGCGCTGATCGTGGCGCTGGTCGCGGGGACCTTGACCTGTCTGATCGGCGCGACCTTGGGCCTCTTGGCTGGGTTCCTACGCGGCTGGGTGGATGTGGTGATCAGCCGCCTGATCGACATCTGGATGGCCTTCCCGCCGGTGCTGTTCTCGATCCTTTTGATTGCCGTTCTGGGCCCCGGCCTGACCTCCATCATCATCGCCATCGTCGTCATCGACTGGACCCGGTTCGCCCGCGTCGTGCGGGCCGAGGCGATGACCCAAGGGGCGATGGACTACGTTGCATCGGCACAAGTCGCTGGCCGCAGCCGCATCGGCACGATGCTGACCGAGATATTGCCCAATGTCCTGCCCACTATTGTCGTCCTTTTGACGCTGGAAATGGGCATCGCGGTCATCGTCGAAGCGATCCTGTCCTTTGTGAACCTCTCGATCTCCACCGACGACCCGACATGGGGCGGGATGATCGCCGAGGGGCGCAGCTCGATCCATCAGGCCTGGTGGGTTCTGGTCTTTCCGCTCATCACGTTGTTCCTGACAGTTCTTGCCTTCAGCCAATTGGGCGAGGGGTTGAAGGACCGATTTGACCCGGTGCTGCGATGAGCTTTCTGGTCATCCGCAACCTGACCGCCCGGTTGAAGGGGACCGATCACCGGCTGTTACGGGGCGTGTCGCTGGAGGTTGCAGCGGGAGAAGTGCGGGGTCTGGTCGGCGAAAGCGGGGCAGGCAAGTCGATGATCGGCAAGGCGATCCTTGGGACGTTGCCGAAGGCGGTGGAGATCACCGGGGGCGAGATTCTGCTGGACGGTGTGGACCTGCTGACCGTGCCGCCCGCCCGTCGCCGCACCCTGATCGGGGCGACGGCCGCCCTGATCCCGCAGGACCCGTTGACTGCGCTGAACCCCTCGCGCCGCATCGGGCCGCAAATCACCGACCGGCTGGTGGACATCCTGGGATGGACGCGCAGGGACGCCGATGCCCGCGCGGTGGAGTTGCTGGGCGAGGTGCAGATACAGGACGCCCCCCGCGTGCTGCGCGCCTATCCGCATGAGCTGTCGGGGGGAATGCGCCAGCGCATCCTGATCGCGTCTGCCTTTGCGGCGGTACCGAAACTGATCATCGCCGATGAACCGACCACGGCGCTAGACGTCACGGTGCAGAAGCAAATCCTCAAGCTGATCGCGGCGATGCAGGCCCGCCACGGGACAGCGCTACTGTTCGTGACGCATGACCTGGGCGTCGTGTCCAAGGTCTGCCAAAGCCTCTCTATCCTCTACGGTGGGCTGGTGGTCGAGGACACCTCCGCGCGCGATTTCTTCGCCGGCCCCAGCCACGCCTATTCCCGCGCGCTGCTGGCGGCGACGCCCAAGTACACTGACCCCGAGGCAAGCCTTGTGCCGGTTCCCGACGCCGTCCTTGCTGGCGTTCGGGCCGAGGTCGCAGCCTTTGACGGGCGCGCGCCATGACCAACCTTTACACTGTCACCGACCTGCACCTGTCCTTGCCCGACCTGAATAGGAAGCCGATCCTTGGGGCCGCGCCCCGGATCAACATCCTGCAGGGGATCAGCTTCACCTTGCCCAAGGGTGAGATCCTCGGCATCGTCGGCGGCTCTGGGTCCGGCAAATCTACGCTTGGCCGGGCGATGGTGCGGCTGCTGGAGCCGACCGGCGGCAGCGTCGCGTTCGACGGGCAGGACATCACCCACTTGTCCGAACCCACGCTCCGCCCGTTGCGCCGCCGGTTCCAAATGATCTTTCAGGACCCGCTGTCGTCCTTGAACCCGCGCCACCGGGTTGGGCAGATCATTGCCAGTCCCCTGGCCCTGCACGGCTTTGCCGACACCGCGGCGCGGATGCATCAGGCGCTGGATCAGGTCGGTCTTGCCCGAACCTATGCCAGCCGTTTCCCGCACGAACTCTCTGGCGGCCAGCGCCAGCGCGTCGGCATCGCCCGCGCCATCGCTCTGCGGCCCGAGTTCATTCTGGCCGATGAAATCGTCTCTGGCCTCGACGTCTCCTCGCAGGCGCAGGTACTGTCGCTCTTGGAAAAGCTGGTACACGAGCTTGGCCTGACGCTCGCGTTCATCAGTCACGATCTGTCGGTCATCCGCCGCCTGTGTAGCCGCGTGCTGGTCCTCCACCAGGGGAAGATCGTGGAAAACGCGCCCACGGCGCAGGTCTTTGTCAGCCCCAAGGCCGCCTACACGCGCGACCTCTTGCAGGCGATCCCTTTGCCCGATCCAGACCAACCTTGGGTTTGAGGTCTCGATCTTGGCCCGAAAACGCACTGATTTTCGCGTGAAACCCCGCAAACACAGCCTGATTTCGCTTGAAAAGCGGTTGCGAGAGGCGCATCTAGCGCCCCTATGCCCAAGCCCAAAGCTGAGGGCCCAACCCCAATCGGAGTGACCATGGCCAAGGAAGACATTCTCGAATTCCCCGGTGTCGTCAAGGAACTCCTGCCGAACGCGACATTCAAGGTCGAACTCGATAATGGCCATGAGTTGATCGCCGTGATGGCAGGCAAGATGCGCAAGAACCGCATTCGTGTTCTGGCGGGAGACAAGGTGCAGGTGGAAATGACCCCCTATGACCTGTCGAAAGGCCGCATCAATTACCGGTTCAAGTAAACGCCGATGCGCCTGATCCTGGGGTCTGCCAGCCCGCGACGACGGGAACTGCTGGCGACGCTGGGGATCGTGCCGGACCTTATTTCCCCTCCGGACATCAACGAAGATCCGCATAAGGCGGAGCTTCCACGCGTCTATTGCAACCGTATTGCCGGGGAAAAGGTGCGTGCGGTGGCGGCAGGACCTAATGATATCGTGCTGTGCGCCGATACGACCGTGGCGCTGGGACGCCGTATCCTGGGAAAACCCGCAGATGCTGGCGAGGCCGCGGCGTTCCTTACCGCCATGGGCGGGCGGAGGCATCAGGTGATCACGGCGATTGCGGTACGGCGGGGCGAACGCGTCTGGCAAAAGGACAGCGTCAGCGCGGTCAAGATGAAGCGCCTTTCGGATGCGGAACTGAACGCTTACCTCACCAGCGGCGAATGGCAGGGCAAGGCGGGGGCTTACGGCATCCAAGGTTTGGCCGGCGCGCTGATCCCGTGGATCTCGGGGTCCTATACCGGCATCATGGGCCTGCCTGTTGCGGAAACCGCAGCCCTGCTGGTGACGGCGGGATATCCGGTCTGGAGGATGGCATGAAAGGCCGCGTGGTCGTGTTAGACGAGATTGGTGGTCGTCAGGCGGCGGCTTTGGTCGTCGATGGTCGGCTGGAGGATTTGCGGGTCGACCCCGCTGATGACCGCGCGATACCCGGGGCCATTTATCGCGCCGTCGCGGACCGCCCGGTCAAGGGGCAGGGCGGGATCTTCGTCAAGCTGCCACAAGGGTCGGGGTTCCTGCGCCAGGTCTCAGGTATCGCCCCCGGCCAGCGCCTTCTGGTGCAGGTGACCGGTCCTGCCGAGGACGGCAAGGCCGTGCCGGTCACGGCGCGCCTGCTGTTCAAGAGCCGCTTCGCCATTCTGACCCCCGACGCGCCCGGCCTGAACATTTCGCGCCGCATCCGGGATGAGGACCGCCGGTTGGAATTGCAGGCGATTGCCGCAGCACAGATGGCAGGGGCGGACGAAACGCTGGGCCTGATCCTGCGATCGGCCTGCTGGGACGCCGAAGAGGATGCAGTGGCCGAAGATATCGCCGCGATGCGGGGATTGGCCGAGGCGGTCTTGGCCGACTTGACCGGCGGACCGGAACTGCTGGTCGACGGCGCGGGGGCACACGAGGTTGCGTTCCGCGACTGGTTGGACCCGCAACCAGATGCAGTCGAAACCGATGCAGGCGCGTTCGAGACGCAAGGTGTTCTTGACCTGATCGACGTTCTGCGCGGCCCGGAAGTGGCGCTGGAACAGGGCGGCATGGTGATCGAGGCCACCCGTGCGCTGGTGGCAGTCGATGTGAATACCGGTGGCGACACCTCGCCGGCCGCGGGCCTGAAGGTCAACATAGCCGCCGCTCGCGATTTGCCCCGACAGCTGCGCCTGCGGGGATTGGGCGGCCAGATCGTCATCGACTTTGCCCCGATCCCGAAACGTGACCGGGGCGTGCTGGACCAGGTCCTGCGCGCCGCATTCAAGACGGAATCCGAAACCCATCTGGCAGGCTGGACTGCATTGGGACTTTACGAGCTGACGCGCAAACGTGACCGTTTGCCCTTGGCCGAACTGCTGGCATAATGGGAGCCAAGTGTCAAAGGATGTCCCGATGAGCTGCCCGATCTGTTCTCGGCCAACCGATCCGAAATACCGCCCCTTTTGCTCGCACCGCTGCGCGGATGTGGATCTTGGCCGGTGGCTAACCGGGTCTTACGTGATCCCAGTCGACGAGACGGACGAGGACGAATTGGCAGACCCCCGCCCCGACGACGGCAGCCCCGCGCGCCCGATCTAACGGGGGGTCAGTCCCAACCTGAGGGGACAAAAACCCTCTGGACAGCCCTGCGCCCGTACCGTATCACCCGTCCCAGCCAACGGCTGCGACCCGCAAACGGTCCCGGTGCCCAGATAGCTCAGTTGGTAGAGCAGCGGATTGAAAATCCGCGTGTCGGCGGTTCAATTCCGTCTCTGGGCACCATTTATCATCATAAAATATTGAAAATAAATGAAAATAGCCGGAGCGGATTTTTCAGTCCACCCTTTGGTCAACCTCGCCGTCTTGCCACGAGGTGTAACGAGAATTGGCGTGCGCGACCGCACCAATAGCTGTCCAGAGGTGTGGGTCACGGTAGACGCCTAAACGGCCAAAGACTTCTCGGTCTTTCCGGAAGCCAAGGCAGCGATGAACCACAGAGGCTTCCGACCACGTCCCGACCATGTAACTTCAGGGTTTTCGGGATGCCGATACTTCGGTGCAACCGCTCCACGAACTTTTCGAACCGGCTGCCCGACAAGTTCCGCAAGGGAAAACCCTAGCTCCTTTGCGTGAGCTTCAAGGGCCTCTCGCGCGTCGGACTTCTTGTTACCCTCACAACCCGCAATCGCCTTGGCGACGTCCTTATGCAGTTGTTTCAAGTCCGGCTGCGTGCCCCCATCGTCCCCGGCAAGTTTGTGCTGAAACAGGGCATCATCGGTCTACTGGCCCACAACCAAGCTCTGTAAGGGACGCGCTCACCGAGCAGCTTGAAGCACCGCATTTTGGTCTCGACCAGGCTTCGTCGGTGAGGCCCGCTCCAGTGCCTCCAGATCGCGCGGCCCAGGCGGCGGGTGGCGGGTAACGCGAAGGATCTCGTTTCGGGCCTGTGCGCCAGGCGTGGTCTTCAGCCATGGCCGCGCGTTCTTGCGTGCAGGGGTGACGGCACAGGCGCTACGTGCGGCCCTTCTCGTGCAACTAAACATGCACTGCCGGGCAGTGGATGGCGGCGTGGCACGCACGCGTGTCATAAGCGCCGTCCGCAGCCCGGCAACGGTTTGCCCGCAAACCGCGAGAGCGGGCGCTGAACTTGCCGATGGGCTGGCCGTTGGGGATCTGCTCCGGCAATTCGGGCAGCATCGGTGCGTCACCAACCCGGTAGCCGGTGATCTCGATGGCCGGTGTTTCCAGCGTGTCTGCGTCGCTCCCCAAATGCGCTTTCTGCCACTGTCTTGGCTTCGATGGCCCGTTTTTCTAGGCAAACCGCTTGCCTTCACCCTCGGCCTCGATCCCCCTCGCCGATTCACTCAAACCGGTGGCGCATCAATGGCTCGATAGGACCGCCAGTTCGTCCTGCGCTAAGTCGAGGGCTTGGGCTTTGTCATGCATCCCGACGAACACAAGGGAGCCACACAACGAACCCCTGGCAGTTTGTGCAAAAGAGCCCCTTGGCCGTCGCTTCGATTGACGGAAGCATCAAGTTCATTGCCGCTTCAGAACGACCTTGCGCGCCTGGATCAATGGATTGAAAGACACGCTCTTCAACCTTCACCCCAGCCGCCCCCACAGATCATACTCCCCCGCTTCCTCCACCGTCACCTCAACAACATCCCCCGGAGCCAACTCCTCGAATGCTTCATCCACAAACAAATTCCCGTCGATCTCTGGCGCGTCGGCCTTGGTGCGGCAGGTCGCGCCTTCATCGTCGACGTCGTCCACGATTACTTCCAACACCCGACCGACCTTGGCTGCCAGCTTGGCCTCTGAGATGGCTTGCGCCTTTTCCATGAACCGCTCGAACCGCTCCTGCTTGACCTCAGGGGCCACATGGTCCGGCAGGGCGTTTGACCGCGCGCCGGCGACATTCTCGTATTGAAAGCACCCGACTCGGTCGAGTTGTGCGTCATCCAGCCAGTCGAGCAGCACCTGAAATTCTGCCTCGGTCTCGCCGGGGTAGCCAACGATAAAGGTACTGCGCAGCGCGATGTCCGGGCAGACCGCGCGCCAGGCCGCAATTTCGTCCAGTGTCCGCGCCGCCGCTGCCGGGCGGGCCATCCGCCGCAGAACTCCGGGATCGGCGTGCTGGAACGGAATATCCAGATAGGGCAGCACCAGCCCCTCGGCCATCAGCGGGATCAGGTCGCGCACATGTGGGTAGGGGTAGACGTAATGGAGGCGCACCCAGGCGCCGAGCTTGCCCATCTCTCGGGCCAGATCGGTGATATGGGCGCGCACCTCGCCGCCTTTCCAGGGGGAGAGGTCGTGCTTGCGGTCGACGCCGTAAGCGGAGGTGTCCTGTGAGATGACGAGGAGTTCGCGGACCCCCGCCTCCACCAGCTTTTCCGCCTCGCGCAGCACGGCATGGGCCGGGCGCGATTGGAGGAGGCCGCGCATGTCGGGGATGATGCAGAACTTGCACTTGTGGTTGCAACCTTCTGAAATCTTGAGATAACTGTAGTGGCGCGGGGTCAGCGTCACGCCTGTTGCTGGCAGCAGGTCGATGAACGGATCGGGGCTGGGCGGGACCGCCTTGTGGACGGCGTCCAGCACCGCCTCGTACTGGTGCGGGCCGGTCACGGCGAGGACTTTCGGGTGGGCCCCGGTGATGTAGTCCGGTTCCGCGCCGAGGCAGCCGGTGACGATGACGCGGCCGTTCTCCTGCAGGGCCTCGCCGATGGCGTCCAGGCTTTCCGCCTTGGCTGAGTCAAGGAAGCCGCAGGTGTTCACGATGACCGCATCGGCACCCTTGTAGTCCGGGCTGATGGCATAACCCTCGGCTCGCAGGCGCGTCAGGATGCGTTCTGAATCGACCAGCGCCTTGGGGCAACCGAGGCTGACCATGCCGATGGTCGGCTGACCCGCGCGGCGCGTGTCGGGGATGAGCGACCGGGCAAGGTCGGGGCGAAGGGTGGCTGGATTTTGCGACATGGGGGGCGGTATAGCGGGATTTCGGCGGCTGGGGTAGGGGGGGTGTCCCGAGTCGGGACGTTTTTGGAAGTGATTGAAATCAATGGGTTGGGGTGTGGGTTTAACGAAGTGTTAGGGATTGGGGGGTTGATTGGGGGTGCGGGGCGGGGCATTGGGGCATTGGGGCATTGGGG
>JANPBI010000163.1:0-9413 GCA_031430315.1 Rhodobacterales bacterium
TACATCTCGCACCGCATGGACGAAATTTTTGACATCTGCGACGAGGTCACGGTCCTGAAGGACGGCCAACATGTTGCGACCAAGCTGATCAGCGACGTCACACCCCACAGCCTGATCGCCATGATGGTCGGGCGCGAGTTGTCTGATCTGTTCCCGGCGCGGGCGGCAGTGCTTGGCGAACCGGTTCTGGAACTGACCAGGTTCCGCGCCGGGCTGAAGGCACGTCCTTTCGATCTGACCCTGCGCAAGGGCGAAATCCTCGGCCTTGCAGGGTTGGAAGGGCAGGGGCAACAAAGGATCATGCGGTCACTGATCGGTCGCTATCCGCTCGCAGGTGGCAGCTTTCGCCTGAATGGTCAGGTGTTGAAGTTTCCACGGTCGGCAAACGGCATCCGGACGATGGCGCAGCTTGGTCTGGGATTTGTTCCCGAAGACCGCAAAGAAGAGGGGCTGATGCTGGGCTTGTCGGTGGCCAGCAATCTTGTCATCGGCCTGCACGCCGAAAGGCCTGCTTTCACCCGTGCCCGTGGTCTGACGTCCGTCGTGAAACGGATGATGGATGCGTTGCACGTCAAGGCCGCAAGCACCGCCATACCTGTCGGGGCACTGTCGGGCGGTAACCAGCAAAAGGTGCTGCTAGGGCGCTACCTTGCGCGTGAGGTTAAGATTCTGGTGATCGAGGAGCCGACGAGGGGCGTCGATATCGGGGCCAAGTCGGAAATCTACGGGCTCTTGCGCGACTTTGCCAATACGGGTGGCGCAGTTCTGGTTACCTCACGCGAGACGGTGGAGTTGATCGGTCTTTGTGACCGGCTGGCGATTGTCCATGACAACACCGTAGTGACCGAAATGCCCGCAGCCGATGCGACCGAACACGGTATCCTCGCTGCGGCCCTTACAACCGAAGGGGTGGCGGCATGATGGCGTGGCTTAGTTCCGGATTTTCCACACGGCGCAGCCGGCATGGTCTTTGGGGTGTGCCGCTGGTGATCGTCGTGGCACTGATGGTCGCATTGTCGATTGGCACCGACCAGTTTGCGAGCCGGGAAAACCTGTTCAACCTTGTGGCACAGGCAACGCCGCTTTTGATCGCGGCAATTGGGCAGTTGTTCGTCATCCTGGTTGGAGGACTCGACCTGTCTGTCGGGTCGGTCATCAGCTTTTCGACGGCGATCCTGTCGCTGGATGGTCCGGCGGTGGTGTTGATCCCGGCGGTGTTTGTGCTTGCGGGTCTTGTCGGGCTGATCAACGGGCTGGTGATAACGCGGTTGAACGTGCACCCGATCATCGCCACCCTGGCCATGCAATACATCCTGCTGGGCATCACGCGCGTCTTGCGCCCGGTGTCGGGTGGTGAGGTTCCGGCGATTGTGATTTCCGCTGTGCAGGGCAGCTTTCTTGGCCTCCCTTTGCCGGTGTTCTGGGGCCTTGTCGCTATCGGGCTGGCGGCCAAGGTCCTTTACGGCAGCCGTTTTGGCCTGCACCTTTTTGGCATCGGTGGCGGGGTTGCCGCCGGGATGGAAGATGCTGCGCGCAACTATGGCATCCGCGTCAGCCGTAATATCGTTCTGGCCTACATCTTCTGTTCGCTGTTTGCAGCTCTTGCAGGGGTCTTTCTGGCGGGGCGCATCGTTTCGGGTGACCCCAACGTCGGCCTGTTGTTCGAACTTGACGCGATCACCGCAGTGGCGATTGGCGGCACCCAGCTTTCGGGTGGCGTTGGCAGCCTGCACGGCACGGTGTTGGGCGCGCTGATCATGGCGCTGCTGGCGAACGGGATGAACTTGACCAACATCTCTCCTTTTGTGCAAACGGCGATCAAGGGCGGGCTTTTGCTGGCGATCGTCGGGCTGCAGTCGCGCAAGAAGATGGGGCTTTGACCATGACACCGGTCTTGTCCAACCCCCTCTTGCGCCGCCTCGCTGCAGTTCCGCCCGCTTATTACGTGTTCTGCTTGTTGCTGCTGACGCTGTGGATTGCCCGGCCCAACATGCTGAACCCAAATGTGCTGGGCATCTTCATCCGGCAAGTTGTGCCTTTAGGCATCCTTGTGCTGGGACAGCTTCTGGTGATGCGCGTCCGCTCGATTGACCTTTCGGGCGGCGGGGTGATCCTGTTGATCAACTATATCATTACATCGCGCACCTTCCCCGAGGCGTCGGGGTTTGTCTTTATCCTGATGGCGCTCGCCATCGGCGGGGCGGTCGGACTTCTGAATGGTTTCATGGTCGCAAAGCGCCGGGTTTCCGCCGTGATCGTCACACTTGCGGTCAGCATCATTCTGGTCGGCCTTGTGCAGTACTTGTCCAGTGGCAAGCCGCCCGGCGATGTGCCGAAGTATATGAATGAAGTCTTCAACATCAGCCTCGGTTTCATGCCGTTGCCTGTCCTTTTCTGGCTGGCTTGCACTGGCATCATGTGGCTGGTCATGCAGCAAAGTGTCTATGGCCGTTATGTCGAAGCGGTGGGCGAAAACACTGAAGCTGCCGCCTTTTCCGGCGTTCCGGTCGAGCGGACGGTGGTGCTGGCGCATGTGCTGGCCGGGCTGATCGCCGCCGTTGCGGCGCTTGTGCAAACCGGGTCTATCGCGGTTGGTTCTGTGCGGGTGGGGCTTGATCTGCCGATCCTTTCCGTGGCGGCGACGATCCTTGGCGGGGTGGTCTTTGGCCGGGGCGAGGGCGGCGTATGGGGGCCGTTTTTTGGCGTATTGTCCTTTGCGCTGCTCTTCGTCGTGATGACCGTTTTCGGCGTCGGCGACCCCGGCAAGTTGATGGCGCAGGGGCTGATCATCCTGATGGCGGCAATTCTTTACGGCTGGCGAAGCAAGCGCGGCTGAAATTCACGAAGGGAGCGAAACCGAATGACCGAGCAGAAAACCATTCTGTGCTATGGCGACAGCTTGACTTGGGGATGGATCCCTACGGGCGAAGGCGCGCCAACCTTGCGCTATGCGTTCAAGGACCGTTGGACGGGTGCCATGGCCGCGCAATTGGGCGACGGCTACTACGTCATCGAAGAAGGCCTGAGTGCGCGCACCACCAGCCTTGATGACCCCAACGATCCGCGCCTGAACGGCAGCGCTTACCTGCCCTCGGCTCTTGCAAGCCACCTGCCGCTGGACCTGGTGATCGTGATGCTGGGCACCAACGACACCAAATCCTACTTTCGGCGCACCCCTTATGAGATCGCCAATGGGATGGCCAAGCTGGTCGGGCAGATTGGCGGTTCAGCAGGGGGCGTCGGCACATCCTATCCTGCGCCAAAAGTATTGGTCGTGGCGCCTCCGCCGCTCGCAACGATGCCGCACCCGTTCTTTGATGGGATGTTTGAGGGCGGGCTCGAAAAGACTGCCGCCTTGGCCGGGCAATATCGCGCGATGGCCGACTTTATGAAGGTAGGCTTCTTCGATGCCGGATCGGTGGTCTCAACAAGCGGATGCGACGGCATCCACTTTACGGTTGCGGACAACCAGACCCTCGGAAAGGCCCTTGCTGCGAAGGTCAACGAGGTTTTCGCCGGCTCATAGTCAAAGCCTGATCCTCCCAGCTCGCGCTGATGTGATCCAGGGCCAAAGATCGATCGGCCCAGGACCACAATGGCTCTGCTCCCCGACCTGCAATTTGCGCCGAAAAACAACGATATTTGACTCCTGAAGGGATTGGCATAGGCTTTGACACAGGTTTTGACCAAGATTCTGGGAAGGACGGCGGGAGATCCTGCAGGAAACGGCCCTTGTCGGTAATACGACCGCAGATATCTTCTCTGTGCAACGTCGCTTGCGCGCGGCGCTGCTTGACCGGTCCGTTGTCCGCTACAAACCAGCGCGCGATCTTGCGGCGCATATGCTTTTGCATATCGACGACCTGACGGGATGTTGGTCTATCGCCGCGAACTGGTTGCGCGCTGAGCTCGGCTGTCACCGGGTCGATACCGGATTTGGCGATCGAACCGCTGCCGATTACTTCCCCGGCTTTGCCGAAGCAAAGTCCAGTGATCACGACATCCCATCCTTTGCGGGCAAGCCTGTCGATAACCGCGATGCCATGATGCAAGCGATGTGGGTCGACGAGCGTCCGTTGGTTTATGCTGACATAAAGCATGATAGCCGGGTGTCGATCCGGATGCGCCACCGCATGTCGGGGGCCAAGACGCGATCGAAATTTGGGTGGGCGCTGCGGACGCGACAGGGCGGCTATGGTCTGATCTGTGCAGACTGGACGGAGCACACCGTTCCGCTGGAATCTGGTCTGTATGACTGTTTCGAGCAGACGGTTGCGGATGTGCTAAGCCCGATCATTTTCGCGGCGAAAGGTCTCTCGGACCAACAGTTGACGGATGCAAGTGCAGACCAGCAATGGCATCTGTTTGGCACGGGAGCGCAAGCAGGCACAGCCGCTGCGGCCAAGTCGGGACTGACGCCGTCTGAAACCGAAGTGGCCCGGTTGGTTGCCAAGGGCCTTAGCTACAAGGAAATTGCAAGGATACGGGGGCGGTCCTTTTCGACGATAGATCATCAGCTTCGCAGCATCCGCGAAAAGACCGGGGCTGCTAGTACTGCAGCCCTGATCCACCTGCTTTCGCGCTCAAACATCGGCTGATCCCTAGCAGCGTCATGATCCCTACATCGCGAACCTTCGCGATATGTTGCCCTAGCCATCATGCTGTATCCCTCTGAGGTGCGCACATCAGTGTGCGTGCCTTGTCACCTTTGGAGGGGTGGTCAAGTGAATCCGGGGGGAACAGAAATGAGGTTGACGTCATGGGCTGCGGCGATGCGTGCAGTTCTTGCCCCTTCGACTTCCGAGGCGCACCCAAACCTGGAGATCGAAAGCCGCTTTGCGTCTCTTTTCGGCACTGGGAGTGGCCGCGATACACCCCGGACTGTTGAGGTAAGGCTACCCAAATGATTCAGAACTCATTTTATGGTCCCGCCTCGCAGGGCGGCTACCAGCTTTACGATCTGGGCAACCTAATCCTCGAATCCGATGAAACGCTGCGCGGTGCCAGACTGGCCTACCGCACTTGCGGCACACTGAATGCGGATAAGTCCAACGCAATTCTTGTCACAACCTGGTTCTCCGGCACCGGTAAAGTGATGGAGGATGTCTATGTCGGGCCAGGCCATGCGCTGGACCCGAACCGCTATTTCATCGTGATCGTGGATCAGTTGGGCAGCGGCGTGTCGTCCTCGCCGCAAAACACCGCCGCGCCGCAGGCGATGGCGAAATTCCCGAAACTGTCGATCGGGGACGATGTTCGTGCGCAGCACAGGCTGCTGACAGACCTGTTCGGCCTTGAAAAACTGGCGCTTGCCGTAGGTGGGTCGATGGGCGGGCAACAGGTCTATGAATGGGCCGTCACCCGGCCCGAGATGCTCGAACGCGCGGCAGTCATTGCCGCGACGGCGCGCACCTCCTTGCATCAGCGGGTGTTTGTCGAAACGCTGAAAGAGGCGATCACTTCAGACCCTGCGTGGAACGGCGGCTGGTACATTTCGGGTGTTGACGTAAGGGGTGGTATGGACCGCATGGCCCGGATCGTAGCCACGGTAGGCTGGTCAGCCGAGTTCTATCGGACCGAGCGTTGGCGCAGCATTATCGGCATGTCGTCGTTGGATGATTTCATCAATGGCGTGATGAAAGCCTATTTCGAACCGATGGACCCGAATGTGCTGCTGGCGCAGATGCACAAATGGCAACGCGCCGACGTGTCACGCCATACCGGGGGGGATCTTGCCGCCGCCTTGGTGCGGATCAACGCCAGGACCATGGTGATGCCGATCAGCCATGACCAGTTCTTTCCGCCGCAGGAATGCGATGCCGATTGCCAATTGGTGCCGGGTGCGGCGTTGCGAGTGATTCAGTCACCCGAGGGTCACATGGGCCTGAACGGGTTTGAGCCGGGATACATGGCGCAGGTGGACCGCAATCTGACCGAACTCCTCGCAAGCTGACACCGCCTGGACCAAGAGAGGGCCGCCCCCACAACGCGCTTTGGGGAACGGAGAGGGCATGCGCACCCCGAGATCACGCCGAAGGAGGCGAGGATGAAACAGACACCGGACAAAGCCCTGAATGTGCGGGGCGCGACAAAGACATACGGAACCCGATCCGGCGGCATCCACGCGCTGAAGGACGTCGATCTGACGGTCAGGCAGGGCGAGTTCATCTCCATCGTCGGCCCGTCGGGTTGCGGCAAGACCACGCTTTTGTGGTCCATCGCAGGGCTACACAGGCTGACCTCAGGGGCGATTGCTCTTGGCGATGAATTTATCACCGGGCCGCACCCCAGCATTGGCATGATGTTTCAAGAAGCCAATCTTCTGCCTTGGCGGTCGATCCGCAAGAACATCGAACTGCCATTTGAAATCCGCAAGCGCCGCCCCGACACGGCCCGGATTGACGGGTTGCTGGACCGTGTGGGTCTGGGCGGGTTTGGCGACAAGATGCCGCGCGAATTGTCAGGTGGCATGCAGCAACGCGCGTCCATTGTGCGGGCCTTGGCCAGTGACCCGACTGTTTTGTTGATGGACGAACCCTTCGGCGCGCTGGACGCCTTTACCCGCGACGAGATGAACAAGCTGGTCGAAGAGATCTGGCTGGAATCGCGCAAGACGGTGATCCTGATCACCCATTCCATCGCCGAAGCGGTCTATCTGGCCGACAAGGTCTACATCATGTCAGCGCGGCCGGGCCAGATTTCGCGCGTCGTCGATGTGCCGTTTTCGCGGCCAAGGTCGCTTGACCTGATGGAAGCGCGCGAATTTTTCGATCTTGTCAACATGATCAAGCACGACATCCAGCACCAGCCGACGGGAAAATCCGCTGTTGCGAAAGCCGCACGAGGGACAGCATGAGCCAGAACCACACCGGCATAGCAAGCCCGACGGGCCTTGCCAGCGGCCTTGGCGGGCAAGGGATGCGCGAGGTGATTGCCATCATCGCGGTCGCCGTTATCGTCATCGGCGGAGGGGAGTTCCTCCTGCGCTTTTTCGAAGTTCCGCAGTATATCCTTCCCACCCCGTCAGCCATCGCCGCCGTCTTTGCCTCGCCCGAAATGTCAACGATAGGCGAGCACTACTCTTACACCCTGGTCGAGCTGTTCTCCGGCTATGCCATAGGGGCATCGATTGGTTTGGTTCTCGCCGCAGTCATCACCCAGTTTCCCTTCGTCGAAAAAGTGATCACGCCTTACATCCTTCTGTTGGTCACCACGCCGATGCTGGCGTTGGTGCCACTGCTGATCTTGAATTTCGGCTTTGGCTATACGCCGCGGATCATCGCCGTGGCGCTGGCATCCGGGCCGATGGTGATGATCAACGCCGCGACCGGGTTCCGTCGCGTCGACACCATGAAAATTGCTTTGGCGCGGTCCTGCGGGGCATCGACCCTGCAGATATTCACCAAGATCCGGATCCCCATGGCGATGCCGATGGTCATTGTCGGGCTGATGATCGGGGCGATCTTCGGGATGATCACCGCAGTCGGTGCCGACATGTCTGGCGGCGGGTTTGGGCTGGGCAGCCGACTGACAACCTATTCCTCAACCCTTCGCATGCCGGAATTCTTTGCCTGCATCCTGATCCTCGCGATCACCGGGATCACGATCTACGCCTTTTTTTTCTGGCTCGGAAAGAAGCTGGTCGGCTGGGAAAGCTGATCAGGGACGGTCGATCAGCCGCTTCGACCCCTTACAAAACAGCGGCCAAACAAAATGGGAGGATACCTGATGGATCACCAAATGATGACACGTCGCAGGCTGCTGCAGGTCAGCGCCAGCGGCCTTGTGACGACCACTGTTCTGGGTGGTAGCATGCTTGCCTCTGGTCCGGCGCAGGCCAAACCGTATGAGACCTTCACCTGGATTTCGCCGCGCGGCACGATCGAGGTGATGGACGACTACCCCTATTGGGTGGCACGCGAGATGGGCTACTTCGGCGATCTGGGCGTGGAAACCGCCATGGAGCCCGGCCCGTCAGACGGCACCGCGGTGGTCAAGTTTCTGGCCGTGGAACAAGCCGACATTGGCTTTCCGTCGCCGGGCGTTTTGTCCTTTGCCTTGAACGCTGGCATGGATCTGGTGTCGATCTATGGCAGCGGCTATCTGGATCTGTTCAACATCGCCTTCCGCAAGGGCGAGGGCATGACCGATCTCAAGGGCCTTGAAGGCAAGACCGTGCTGCTGGGCTCAGCCGCGTGGCAGGCGATTGCCGACCCAATGTTTGCGGCTGTCGGCGTTGATCCGACCAAAATCACCTATGTCGAGGCGGGCTGGCCGACCTGGACCACAGCGCTGGCAGGCGGGCAGGGCGATGCCTGCCTTGCATGGGAGGGTCTGCGCGCCGATCTTGGGGCCAAGGGTCTTGATTTCGACTACTGGCTGGGAATGCGTGGTTCGCCCTTGCCGTCAAACTCGCTGGTCGTGCGCCGGGCTGATCTGGAAGACCCCGAGCGGCTGGAGTTCTTGAAGAAGTATCTGCGTGGCTGGGCGATGGGCAGCGAAATTGCTGATCGCAACCCGCGTGCAGCCGCCGAGATTGTGTTCAAGGCACTGCCAACCACTCGCGCCAACTACGGCCCGCGTGCAGGCACCGAAAGCCTTATGCAGATCCACCGGACTTTCAAGGGTGACATGGCCAAGCGCGCAGGCTGGGGCGAACATGATATTCCGGCATGGGACAGCTTTTTCAAGATCCTCAAAGACATCGGCATGTCCAGCATCGACATCGACACCGCCCGCTACGTGACCAACGATTACATCGCGGATGCGAATGCGTTCGACATGACAAAGGTCCACGCCGATGCCGAGGGTTATGCGCTCCCCGAAGACCTCGCGGGCATCAACATGGCGGATGTTGAAGCCAAGTTTTACGCCAATGTGATCAACTGTCCAAGCACGCGCCGCTCTCGGCGCGTGCTTGGCGCACCCTCGCCGGACACACACTCCCAGTGTCCGGCGAGGCTTTTTTATCCCGGCCTGATGCCCCTGACCAAGACGAACACGCTGGTGAAGTTCATCAATTCAAGGGAAAACACCGTCAAAGTGTCATTGCATGGCATTGTCGCGGCGTCTTGTGGGGGCTTGTCGAGAATAGACGGATTGGCCCCCCACGATTATGAACGCGCTCAAATTGCGCGACTTCTCGCGCACTTTCTAACCGCTGATTGATGTGGACGCAGAACAGCTTGCATCGGAGACCAAAGCTGCAGGCGTGGCCAGCAGCTGCCCGCATCTTCGCGCCAAAGGCAACTGAGCTGCTCCCCATCCCTCGGAAAGCTTGCGGGTTCAATTGACCTACTTTTTGTTCCCGTTGATCGGGTTGGGTTTCGTGGACGGCCCGATCATGGAACGCGGCAGGAGGACTGCCTCCAATTGCGGAGTGCGGGCGGTGGTAGTGGTAGAAAGTCATCCAG
>JANPBI010000164.1:0-2804 GCA_031430315.1 Rhodobacterales bacterium
GTCATCGGCAATATCCAAGACTTCCTTCAGCCGGTGGCTGATGTAGAGGATCGCGACGCCCCGCGCCTTCATCCGGCGCAGGATGGCGAAAAGGGCTACGGTTTCGCCCTCGCTGAGGCTGGAGGTCGGCTCGTCCAGCACGATGATGCGCGGGTCCGCGGCATAGGCCTTGGTAATCTCTACCAGTTGCTGCTGGCTGATTGGCAGATCGCCTAGCCGGGCATTGGCGTCGATGGACGCCCCAAGCCCGGCCAAGAGGTCGGTGGTGTCTGCAACCATCCGGGCCCGGTCGACGATGCCCCAGCGTTTCGGCATGCGGCCAAGAAACACATTCTCCGCCACAGTCAGGTCGGGCGCGAGGTTGAGCTCCTGGTGGACCATGCGAATGCCAAGGCGCATGGCATCGGCAGGCCGCACTATCCGCACCTCGGTGCCTGCGATTTCTGTCGTGCCGCTGGTGGGCTGGTAGACGCCGCTCAGCACTTTCATGAGAGTCGATTTGCCTGCGCCGTTTTCGCCGACAATGGCGTGGATTCGGCCGAACTCTACCGTCAGATTGACGTCTGAGAGGGCAGTCACACCGGGGAAGGTCTTGGTTATTCCGCGCATGCGCAGGGCGATGATTAGCGTCGACATTTTCTCCCCCCTACTGCAATTGCCGCACATTCGCGCTTGGCTTGCCATCTCTGTTACACTAATATAATAGTAGTCGCAAGGCTGGTTTCGGTCTCAGCAAAGTGCAGGATGGTGGTATGAGTGTCCGAGTTTCAAGACTGAACTGGCACCGTTCTAGCCGACCGGATACAGCACCATTCGACGCCAGGAGGAAGACTGATGCCGCCCGAAAACACTCCGGCAGATGATCGCCTTGGCTTTCTGGATGGCGTCCTTTTGAGCCGCCAGCTTCCGCTGAGCGAGCAGGTCTACACCCTGGTCCGCAAGGCCATCGTGATGGGCAACTTGCCCCCCGGAGCCCCGATCAACGAGCCCGAGATTGCAGGCCGCCTCGGTATCTCGCGAACGCCGGTCCGAGAGGCGGTCAAGAAAGTCAGTGACGAAGGCCTTGTCGAGGTCTTTGCGCAGCACGGCACCTTCGTGTCCGACATCCGGCGCGCGCAAGTAGAGGAGGCCTACATCATTCGCATCGCGTTGGAAGGCGAAAGCGTGGAACGGGCGGCAGCGACCATCAGCCAGCGCCAGTTGCAGGATATCGAGGACATTCATCAGGCGCATGAAACGGCTGTACGGCGGGCCCGCTACGACGAAGCGATTGCCCGCGACGATGACCTGCACCGCGCGATTGCCGAGGTGAACGGTTTGCACATGCTATGGAAGGTGGTGGACATCACCAAGGCCCAGATGGACCGCTGCCGCCTGCAAAGCCTGCCAGATCCCGGCGCGGGGCTGGAGACGGTTGCCCAGCATCGTGCCATTATCGATGCGCTGGCCGCAGGAAACCCCGAAATGGCACGGCAGGCGATGCTGCTGCATCTGTCGACCTCACTGCGCAACACATTGCGCTATCTTGATCGGGCCAAGGCGGGCTGATCCATCATAAGCGGGGGACGAATTTTATGCTGGTCTCGATGCGCCGCAAGATCACCCGTGGGGGCCTTGAGGTCACGGCCCTGGGCCTGGGCTGCGCGGCCTTTGGCGGGCTTTACCGCGATGCCCCTCTTGCAGATGCACGCGACGCCCTTCAGGCGGCCTGGGACCGGGGCATCCGGTACTTTGACGTCGCGCCGATGTACGGGCTGGGTCGGGCCGAGCATATCCTTGGCGATTTCCTGCGCGAGGCGGCAAGCCCGGCCAGCGAGGCGGTGGTCAGCACCAAGGCCGGGCGGCTGATGGTGTCACCCCGACCGGGCCGGGCTGCTACGGCAGCACCGAAGAACCCGTTCGATTCCGGCTGGGTCAACGGGCTGAACTTTGCCGAGGTGTTCGACTATTCCCACGACGGCATCATGCGCAGCTTTGATGACAGCCAGCAGCGCCTGGGGCGACCCGAGATCGACCTGATCTTTCTGCACGACATTGGTCGCGTCACTCATGGCGACCGGAACGACGCGCATTGGCATGACCTGAAGGCGGGCGGCTTTCGCGCGCTGGAGGAATTGCGCGCGGCGGGTATCATCAAGGGCTTTGGTCTTGGCGTGAACGAGGGCGCGGTGATCGAGGCGGCGATGGAGGAGACCGATCTGGACTGCTGCCTGCTGGCCGGCCGCTACAGTCTGCTGGACCGCGACGGCGCGGGCCTGCTGGGCAAGGCAGCCCGTCGCGGCGTCGCAATCGTTGCGGGGGGTGTGTTCAACTCGGGCATCCTTGCGGGCGGGGACGCCAAATTCAACTATGTCGATGCCCAGCCCGAGGTCATCCAGCGGGTCGAACACCTGCAGGCCGTCTGCGCTCGGCACGGCGTGCCCCTGGGTGCTGCGGCCATCCAGTTTCCGCTGCGCCATCCTGGCGTCACCTCGGTGGTGGTGGGCGCGCGGACGGCCCGGACGATCACCACCAGCGCCGACTGGTTCGAGATCCCGATCCCCGAAGCCCTCTGGGCCGAGATCGAGGGCGGGGCCTGACCCAGGCGATTACATCGTGGCCCCGATCTGCCAGGGGACAAATTCGCTGTCGCCGTAACCGATGATTTCTGACTTGGTCCGTTCGCCCGAGGCGACCCGCAGGATATGGTGGAAAATCTCGGCGCCCTTGTCGGCAAGGCTGACCCCGTCAAGGATGTCGCCGCAGTTCAGGTCCATGTCCTCGATCATGTGGTCGTAGATGTAGGTGTTCGACGCCAGCTTGAT
>JANPBI010000165.1:0-3810 GCA_031430315.1 Rhodobacterales bacterium
CATTGATAGGGGCCGTAAAGCCCCTCGACCGCTTGAATCATCTTTTCGGAATCGGCAAACTCCCATGCCGCCTTTTCAAGCATCCCGGCCTCGGCATAGACACCGGCACGGTCGGAAATTGCCTGGAAATGCAGATCACCGACGGCGATGGCGATCAGGTAGGGCACCACGGTTTGCGGCATCTCGAAATGATAGCTGCCATCGCGTGCAGCATTGGGGTCGTTGTCGGCGCTCATCAGCGCCAGCAGGTCTTTCGGCGTGGTAATGTCGGCGGCATAGGTCACACGGATCTTGGGCGTGTCCTGCTGGGGGAACCACGTGCGCCCGTAGATCGACTGTGACAGAGAATACATGAAGGGGTGCTTTTTGTCGTGGGTCTGCGCGGGATCGGCCCAGTTCAACCCGTCAGACCCATCGGTCGTTGCATAGGTGACGCGAACCTTGGTGGCCTCGGCGCCGATATCGATGACTAGCGGGGTGCCGAAGGTTTCATCAGCACTGCCCATTTCCCACTTGGCAGGCGCAAGCCCGGCAGACGTGACGAGTTCGACCGCCGCGATATCGAGCGCCTTGGTGTCAAGCACCAGCAGGGTGACATCAGGATCGATGCGCTTGAGATCGAGTTCAACATAGCCTTTCAGCCTTTTGCCCGCAAAGTCGGCGTCCAGATTAAGGTAGACATGGGTCACCACCACGTCATCCACATTGGCATAGCTGTGATAATCCGTTTGCGGATCAATCGGGCCAAGGTCTTCGGCCAGAACCAACGCCGGACCGAACGTGAGCAGCAACACGGCGGCGGGCAGGATTAATGAGGAATGTCTCATGGCATCTCCGGGATTGCTGGGTCTGGTTGAATTGTGCATGCGGAAAGTGCGGCAGTTAGGGCCTGGTTCGGCGTCCTGTTCCCGTCAAGTTTAGCAAGCGTACGCGACGTGCCACACTGGTCACCTTGGACTGCGCCGATCCAGTCGCCGATTTTTGGCCAGTGCGGCTTTCATTTGATCAAGTCACATCGTCTCACGGGGCGCGGTGGTCCGAATTGATCGAGATCAGTCGCACTCCCGATCGGTCGTCCGCAGGTGTCGCACGATGTCATCGCAGAACCACGTACCGCCGTTCACAATGTAGCAGGCCATCCCTATCTAGCCTCGATGACGCAACAAACCGTTAGTCACCGACGCCCCAAGATCGCAAATGTGGCAGCCCCAGTCGTCGCGCCAAGGGCCCAACGGTAAACGTCAGAAATGCCAGCGCGACAACAGAGACCACCGACAGGACGACAGCCGGCTGCAGATCACCGCTGGCAGTCTGAACCTGCAAGAGGTTGTGCATCACGTTGTTCAGGAAATGGGCGGTCATCGGTGCCCACAGACTGCCGGTGCGCCAGAAAAGGTAGCCAAAGACCAGCCCTGCGATGAAAGCACCCGACAGCAACAGTCCCGCCTGGGCGACCGCACCTCCGGCAGAGACATCGCCGCTCAGCCAGGCCTTGATGGGCCAGACCAGATGCCAGGCAGAAAACAAAGCAGCCTGCAGCAGGTTGGCGTCGCGAAACCGCATGCTTTGCAGGAAATGCGGCAGCATGATCCCGCGAAACAAGCCCTCTTCCATGAAACCGTTGATCACATTGCCGGTGAGCAGGAGCACCGCAAAGGCCGCCCCCCCTGTCATCCCGGTCTTGGGGTCCACGGCCCGCAGGATCAACGACTGGTCCGGCGCGAGTGTCAGGATCTGGACGAAGGTGGCGATAAGGAATGCCGCAATGGTCAGGCCCGCGCCAATCGCGATGGCCGGAACCAACCTGCGGCTGTGCAGCCCGATGGTCGGCAGATGCTGGCCGACCCATAACGTGTATCCGACAACCAACGCGAACCCGAGCGATTTGGACAGGATGATCTCGCCCAGCACTTCATCTAGTCGCAGGACGCAGATGTCGATGATGCGTAAAATCAGTGCCACGCCCATCAGAGCCAGTGGTGCCAACACGGGCCAGCGCGCGGGCAGCCCCTGCCGGTATCTGCGCTGCGCCATTTCTGCGTCAGTATTCATGCATCTCAGCTTTCGGGCGGGTATCAAAATCCGGCGTCAGTCACGTGAACTGTGTGCCAATCCTTCAGCCCGGCTTGAGTTTCTTTTTCAAAGCTTTGGTTCCCTGCGTTGGCCGAAAGAACCACATCTTGGCCATTTCCGTCGCAAGAAGGTAGCCCGACACAATACCGCAAACCGCCCCCATTTCGGTCCATGACAGCGGCACAAAGCCAAAGACGCGGCTCAGATTTCCCAGAAACGGCACTGTCAAAGTCGCGCAGGCGATGGTCAGTGTCGATATCAGCAGCAACCGACTTGGGGCGCTTTGAAACACGCTTTTGCGGGTGCGCAGGATCAGCACGACCAACAACTCGGTCAGCAGCGAAATCATGAACCATGTGGTCTGAAACACCGCTTCGCCCGCGTGAAACACCAGGAAAAGCGTTCCAAAGGTGATCAGGTCGAATACCGAACTGATTAGGCCGAACATCAGCATGAAACGCTGGATTTCCGTGATGTTCCAGCGTTGCGGCGTGGAAATCCGGTCAGGATCGACGTTGTCGGTGGAAATCGCGATGGACGGCAGGTCGGACAGGAAGTTGTTGAGCAAGATCTGCTTGGCCAACAGCGGCAGGAACGGCAGAAATGGGGCAGCAATTGCCATGCTGATCATGTTGCCGAAATTGGCGCTGGTGGTAATATTGATGTATTTCAGCGTGTTGACAAACGTCCGCCGGCCATCCTCGACGCCTGCGCGCAGAATATCCAGATCATGGCTGAGCAGGATGATGTCTGCACTTTCGCGCGCTACATCGACGGCGCCTTCGACCGAAATGCCAACATCGGCGGCATGCAGCGCGGGGGCATCGTTGATGCCGTCACCCAGATAGCCCACGGCATGGCCGGTACGCTGCAGCGCCCGCACGATCCGCTCTTTTTGCTGCGGGTCGATTTCTGCAAACAGATTGGTTTTGGGGGCCAGATGCCACAGCGCCTCGTCGCTCAGCCGGTTCAGCGCCTCTCCGGTGAGCATTGACGCCGTGTCGATCCCGACGGCCGTCGCAATATGGGCTGTCACATGCCGGTTGTCGCCGCTGATCACCTTGACTGTGATACCAAGCCGGTGAAGGTCGGCCATGATGCGTTTTGCATCGGGTTTTGGCGGGTCAGCAAAGGTCAGAAAGCCGCGAAACGTCAGGCCCTGTTCGTCGTCATGGTCATATTGCGGCTTGGCCGCGACCTGTCGTGTGGCCACCGCCAGCACGCGCAAACCTGCGCTGCCCTTTGCCTCGAATATCGCAGCAAGACCTGCCCGCGCCTTGGCGTTCAGCGGTGCATCGGTTCCGTTGCTGTCCATCAGCGTGCAGGTTTCCAGAATATTCGCAAAGGCCCCTTTCGTGACAATCACGTGCTGGTCGGGCGTTGCATCAGGGGCCAGCACGATGGTCAGTCTGCGGCGGATGAAATCGTAAGGAATCTCGTCGATCTTGGCATAACCTGCCGTGGTCAGCCCTGCCCCCTGCCCCGCGGCCACCAGCGCGCCGTCGAGCGGGTTTGAGATGCCGTTCTGAAACGCTGCATTCAGAAAGCCAAACATGCGCACCGCGTCGGACGGATGATCGGCGGCATCCAATGCGCCATCGAGCGTCATGATGCCGGTGGTCAGCGTTCCGGTTTTGTCAGTGCACAGCACATCCATGCTGCCCAGATTCTCGATCGCATCCAGGCGGCGCACGATCACCCCGCGCGCGCTCATCCGGCGCGCCCCGGCTGACAGCG
>JANPBI010000166.1:0-6584 GCA_031430315.1 Rhodobacterales bacterium
CATGCCTGATGTCGAAATCACCATTGGCGGGCGCAGCTTTCAGGTGTCCTGCCAGCCGGGCGAGGAACATTTCCTGCGCGGCGCCGCCCAGATGCTGGACGCCGAGGCGCAGCCGCTGGTCACCCAGTTGGGCCGCTTGCCGGAAAGCCGGTTGTTGCTGATGGCGGGGCTGATGCTTGCCGACAAGACCGCAGCGGTAGAAGACGAAAACCGCGCGCTAAAGGCGCAGATGGCCGGGGCAAAGCCAGGCGGCGACAAGGACCGCGTCGAGGTTCCGGTGATTCCGCGCCAGGTCGTCGAAAACCTGGCCGAAATTGCCGCCAGGGCCGAGGCCTTGGCAGCGCGGATCGAGGAAAAAACCTAGTCAGCCTTTAAGATGGGCAGTCTGCCGATCAGCTGGATCAGGCGTTGGCGGCGCGAATTTGCTCTGCCGCTTCTTTGTTGAACGCGACGCCTTTGGCCACGAAGAGGGCATCCAGTTCGCCAGAAAGGGTCATTTCCGTGACAATATCGCAGCCGCCGATGAATTCGCCTTTGATGTAAAGCTGCGGAATGGTCGGCCAGTCGGCGTATTCTTTGATGCCTTGACGAATTTCTGCGTCCTGCAGGACGTCGACATCGGTGTAATCGACCCCCATGAAATTCAAGACGCCAGCGACACGGCTGGAAAAGCCGCAGCCGGGCATCATCTTGCTGCCCTTCATATAAAGGACGACATCGTTTTTCGTGACAGTGTCGCGAATGCGGTCTTGTGCGGTCATGGGTGCGGTTCCTTGCGGTTAATCAGGGGCCTTGGTGGTCAGCGCCAGCGCGTGCAAGGCACCGCTGGGTCCGTCCATCTTGCCCTTGAGGCTGGCATAGACCGCGCGTTGCTGCTGCACGCGGTTCATGCCCTTGAAGCTTTCGTCGATGACCTCGGCTGAAAAATGCGCGCCGTCATCGCCTTGCACGGATATCCGGGCTTTAGGAAAGGCTGCCCTGATCAGGGCTTCGATGTCATGCGCGTCAATGGCCATCGGCGATCCTCGAACTGTCTGGCACAAAATGTAAGGCCGTGGCAGGGGGGCTGCAAGGGTGCAATGCGGCATTTCCAGTGCTTAAGCTGGCAGGGTGGACCATTCATCCCGTAACATGCCGTAAAGCAGGACATCCACGATGCGCTCGGTTGCTGGGCGATAATGATGCTGGCGAAGGCGGCCCTCAAGGGTAAAGCCTTCGCGGATATAGACCCTTTGCGCGCGCAGGTTTTCGCCGGTCGCATCCAGCCAAAGTCGCCGTGCCTTCAGCGCTAAAAACGCATGGTCGATCAAGGCACGAATGAACACCGCGCCTTCGCCCAACCCCGGCTCGTCCAACGCCAATCGCATAAGCTCAACAGTGCAAGACGGTTGGCCCACGCCGCAAAAGATAGCAAATCCGCGCGGGCGGTCTGTACCCCAGATCAGCATCTGGGACGACGGGTCGGAAAGATAAAGCGCCAACGCTTCGTCGTCCTCGTCCGTCAGATAGGGTATGTTCTCCGGCCGCTGCACCAGACTGCGGACGAAACCGAAATCATCGGCGGTGGCAAGGCGCAGCATCAGCTGACCGCCTTTGAAAATGCCCCACGATAGAGGGCCGACAGGGCGGACATCGACGATGAGGACGCCCCAAGGCGGAGATCTGTGCCGCCAAAGGACCCCACGACGGTAACAGAAACCCCCATTTTTGAGGCAAGGGACTGGATCTCCGCCGCCGCGTCTCTTGTGCAGGCCACAAGATAGCGTGCCTGATCTTCACCAAAGAGCGTGGGGATATCGTCTGCGGTCAAGGCAACACCCAGACCTGCGCCTTCGGCCATCTTGAACGCGGCAAGTGCCAAGCCGCCATCTCCCAGATCAGTGCAGGAATGCAACGACTTGCGGGACGCAATCACGATGGCGGCCGAAGCCTTTTCGGCATCCAGATCGACCGGCGGCGCTTCGCCGTCCTCGATCCCGAATGCTTCGGCCAGCAGCGCGGACTGGCCCAGATGTCCCTGTGTGGCTCCAATCAGCAATGCAACGTCGCCGGATTCGGGCTGGCCTGCGATCAGGTCCGATGCGTCAGAAATCAAGCCGACCGCCCCGATAGTGGGCGTAGGCAGGATCGGTTGTCCGTCGGTTTCATTGTAAAGCGACACGTTGCCCGACACGATTGGCATGTCGAGCGCGCGAACGGCTGCCGCTATGCCTTTGATCGCGCCTACGAATTGGCCCATGATGGCGGGCTTTTCGGGGTTGCCGAAGTTCAGGTTGTCGGTTGTCGCAAGGGGCCGCGCACCTACGGCGATCAGATTGCGATAGGCCTCTGCAACAGCCTGCTTGCCGCCGTCGAACGGGTTGGCCTTCACATAGCGGGGCGTGACATGTGACGTGAAGGCCAACGCCTTCGTTGTCCCATGAACCCGCACGATCCCTGCGCCGTGACCGGGCGGCAGGACGGTATCGGCACCCACCTCGCTGTCATATTGCTCCCAGACCCAGGCCTTGTGGGCATAGCTCGGGCTGCCGATCAGGGCGCGCAACGCGTCGATAGGGTCGATAGCTGGAACGGCCCCAAGAGGCGTCGCGGCAGGCGTCTCGATCCAGGGGCGATCATATTCCGGGGCGCTCGAGGACAGTTTCGACAGGGGAAGGTCCGCCTTCACCTCATTGCCATGCAGAATCAGGAACCGGTCCTCGGCAATCGTTTCGCCCACGATGGCGAAATCGAGGTCCCATTTGGTGAAAATTGCCCGCGCCTGAGCCTCTTTTTCCGGTCGCAGCACCATCAGCATGCGTTCCTGGGACTCGCTGAGCATCATCTCATAGGCCGTCATGTGGGATTCGCGTTGGGGCACGTCGTCCAGTTGAAGCCGGATGCCCAGGCCCCCCTTGTCGCCCATCTCCACCGCCGAACAGGTCAGGCCAGCAGCCCCCATGTCCTGGATCGAAATGACAGCGCCCGTCTGCATGAGTTCCAGACAGGCCTCGAGCAGCCGCTTTTCGGTAAAGGGATCGCCTACTTGGACGGTCGGGCGTTTTTCTTCGATCGTTTCGTCAAATTCGGCTGACGCCATGGTGGCCCCGCCAACACCGTCGCGGCCTGTTTTGGCCCCAAGGTAGACGACAGGCATTCCGACGCCGCTGGCGACCGAGTAAAAGATTTTGTCGGCATCTGCCAAACCTGCGGCAAAGGCGTTCACCAGGCAGTTGCCGTTGTAGCTGCGGTGAAAACGGACTTCGCCCCCTACGGTCGGCACTCCGAACGCGTTGCCGTAGCCGCCGACGCCAGCGACAACACCCTTGACGAGGTGTTTGGTCTTGGGATGCTCCGGCACGCCAAACGACAGCGAGTTCATCGCAGCAATGGGGCGTGCGCCCATCGTGAAAACATCTCGCAAGATACCTCCAACACCCGTCGCAGCACCTTGATAAGGCTCAATATAACTGGGGTGATTGTGGCTTTCCATCTTGAAGATGACGGCCTGGCCATCGCCGATATCGACGACGCCTGCATTCTCGCCCGGACCGCAGATGACCTGGGGGCCAGTGGTCGGTAGCGTGCGAAGCCACTTCTTTGAGGACTTGTACGAACAGTGTTCGTTCCACATCGCCGAAAAGATGCCCAGTTCGGTAAACGAAGGCGCGCGTCCAATGATCTCCAGCACTCGGGCATATTCGTCCGGCTTCAGCCCATGGGCGGCGATCAGGTCGGGCGTGATTGCGGGATCGGACATCGGAGCCTCGGGGCGTGGGCGACGGGATGCCTCGCGTCATAGGCGATAGGTGGGGCGAGGGAAAGCCACAGGTCGCGGGTTTTTCGCGTGAGTCGCTCATCGCTTGCGTCGCAAATGGCGCAAGTGGGTGTCGCTTTTGGCGCGCAAGCGCCGCAATCATCAGGGGTCCGACGCGCCGCAACCGGCATAACATGCGCAAAGACATGTGGAGGCACGAGCGATGGGCGATATGGATGTGGACGGCTCGGGGCGTCGTGCGCGCGGCGGCGGCGGATCGGCACGGCGGGCGGAACGCACCGCAGTCAGCCTTGAGACGGCAAAGTTCATTCAGCGCAACATCCCGAATTTCGAGATCCTGAACGAAGAGGCGTTGCAGATTATCGAATGGAACGCCGAGACGGTGCTGGAAGAGATCGGCGTCAATTTCGTCGATAACCCTGCGGCGTTGGACCTGTGGCGCGCTGCCGGGGCTGATGTCAAAGGCGAACGCGTGCATATCCCCCGTGGCCTTGCGCGCAAACTGTGCAGCACTGCGCCAGCGACTTTCACGCAATACGCCCGCAACTCCGAACGCAACGTCGATATCGGGGGCCGCAATCTGGTGCTGGCCCCGGTCTATGGCCCGCCCTTTGTTCGCGACGTGGCGGGCGGGCGGCGCTATGCGACGATCCACGATTTCCAGCAGTTCGTGCGGCTGGGCTACATGTCGAAATGGCTGCACCATTCTGGCGGCACGGTTTGCGAGCCTACGGATATTGCGGTGAACAAGCGGCATCTCGACATGCTGCACGCCCACATGACGCTCAGCGACAAGCCCTATATGGGGTCGGTCACAGAACCGAGCCGCGCCGAAGATTCGGTGGCGATGTCAAAGCTGCTGTTCGGTGACGATTTCGTTGACCGCAACACCGTGATGACCAGCCTCATCAACATCAACTCTCCGATGACCTTTGACGGGATCATGATGGGCGCGCTGGAGGTTTATGCCCGCGCCAATCAGGCAACCATCGTCAGCCCCTTTATCGTCGGCGGCGCGATGGCCCCGGTGACGGTCGCGGGAACCCTGACGCAGGTTCTGGCCGAGGTTCTGGCGGGGGTTGCCTATTCGCAGCTTGTCCGCCCCGGTGCGCCGGTGATCGCGGGCGCGTTCGTGACGTCGATCGACATGAACTCCGGCGCGCCGACGTTCGGGACGCCCGAAGCGGCGCATATCACCTATGGCGCAGGGCAACTGGTGCGTCGGCTGGGGTTGCCCTACCGGTCCGGCGGGTCGTTCTGCGGATCGAAGCTGCCGGATGCACAGGCGGCCTACGAGACCGCCAACAGCCTGAACATGGCATTGCTGGCAGGCGTCAACTTTATGCTGCATGCCTGCGGCTGGCTGGAGGGCGGCCTTGTTAGTTCTTACGAGAAATTCGTCATGGATGCGGACCAGTTGGGCACGCTCCACCACCTTGCCCAAGGCGTGATCATGGACACCAACGGCCAGGCCATGGATGCCATCCGTGAGGTCGGGCCGGGCGGCCACTATCTGGGTTGTGAGCACACGCAAGCCAATTTCAAATCGGCGTTCTGGCGGTCGGATCTTTTTGACTACAAACCCTTTGAGACATGGGCCGAAGAAGGCGCGCGCGACACCCAATCGTTGGCCGAGGTACGCGTCAAGAAAATGCTTGGCGATTATCAGCAGCCCGCGCTGGATGAGGCGGTACGCGAAAGCCTCGATGACTATGTCGCACGCCGCAAGTCCGAGATGTCGGACGCATTTGTCTGACGCCGGGCTTGACGCGGAGTCTGTTTCGATACGACATTTGGGTTCTGCGTCGATCCGTCCGCCTGAACGATGGTCGCCCTTGAATTGGGGGGCATCATGTTCGTTCATCCAGGTCGCGGTTTTCTTGATCAGCCTGTCGTGTCGGTCGCCGATCTGCGGCCGGGCGACTTTTGTGTTTTCGGCGCGGGCTATGGGACACCCTATTCGTCGAAAGGCGAGGTCAGATATGACCTGACCACACGAAGCGCAGATGCTCCATCCGCCGTGCGTCGCGCGATCAATCAGACGTCGACCGACATCACCCACTTCGACTTTGATCTTGGCGGACCTCTGTTGCCAGATGCGCGGCGCGTGGTTGACCTTGGAGATATCGCCGATGGCGGAGCAGAAGCGAACCGCGCGGCAATCAAATCGGCGGTGAAGGATGTTCTCGCCAGACGGGCGGTGCCGGTCATGATCGGTGGCGACGACTCGGTCCCGATCCCATTCCTTGCAGCGTTTGCGGGGCAAGGGCCGGTCGATATCTTGCAGATCGACGCGCATATCGACTGGCGCGACAGCATCGCTGGTGAGCGTTTGGGCTATTCCAGCACGATGCGCCGTGCCGCTGAACTGCCATTCGTGCGGTCGATCACCCAGATCGGCATGCGGGGCGTGGGTTCGGCCCGACCCGAAGACGTGGCAACGGCAAAGGCTTGGGGCGCGCGCCTGATCACAGTCAGCGAGGCGCGGCATATCGGTTTTGCTGCCCTTGCCCAGAGCTTGCCTAGTGACGGCAATCTGGTCATTCAGTTAGATGCTGACGCCTTTGACCCATCCGTATGTCCTGCAGTGAACGCACCAACACCCGGTGGATTTCGACTTGAGGAATTGGCAGAACTGGTGCGGCTTGCAATTGCTATGCGCGGGCTTGCGGGGTTGTCGGTGGTCGAACTGGTGCCAGAGCAGGACGCGTACGGACATTCGGCAAATGTGGTGGGGCGGCTCATCTGCAACGCAATTGGTTCTGCAGCGCGCCGCCCCTGATCTAAGTTGCCTGCCGCCCCGTCAGACCGCCGCCTTGCGCAAGAC
>JANPBI010000167.1:0-2015 GCA_031430315.1 Rhodobacterales bacterium
GTGTTCACCGTGTAGGGCATCGTCGGGTTGGTCGAGGATGGGATCACGTTCGGGCTGGAGACGACCTTGATGATGTCGGGCGCATGGCCGCCCCCCGCGCCCTCGGTGTGGAACGCATGGATCGTGCGGCCCTTGATTGCGGCGAGGGTGTTCTCCACAAACCCGCTCTCATTCAACGTGTCGGTATGGATCATCACCTGTACGTCCATGTCGTCGGCAACGGTCAGGCAGCAGTCAATGGCGGCAGGCGTCGTGCCCCAATCCTCGTGCAGTTTCAGGGCACAAGCCCCGCCATGAACCATCTCGACCAATGCCTCGGGGCGACTGGCGTTGCCCTTGCCGGAAAGGCCGATATTCATCGCGAAACCGTCGAACGATTGCAACATCCGTGCCATATGCCACGGCCCCGGCGTGCAGGTCGTGGCAAGCGTGCCATGCGCCGGACCCGTGCCGCCGCCAAGCATCGTGGTGATCCCCGAATGCAGCGCGTCGTCGATCTGCTGGGGGCAGATGAAGTGGATATGGGCATCCATGCCGCCCGCCGTCAGGATGCGCCCCTCACACGCGATGATCTCCGTCCCCGGCCCGATCACCAGCGTCACACCTGGTTGGGTGTCAGGATTGCCCGCCTTGCCAATCCCCGCGATGCGCCCGTCGCGCAGGCCCACATCGGCCTTGTAGATGCCGGTCCAGTCCACGATCAGCGCGTTGGTGATGACGGTATCCATCGCCCCGCCCGCGCGGGAAACCTGGCTTTGCCCCATGCCGTCACGGATGACCTTGCCGCCGCCGAACTTCACCTCTTCGCCATAGGTGGTAAAGTCGCGCTCCACCTCGATGATGAGGTCAGTATCGCCAAGGCGCACGCGGTCGCCGGTCGTGGGGCCATACATGTCGGCATAGGTCGCGCGGGAAATCAGGGCAGGCATCGGATAATCCTTTCAGCTCAGCCGGGCGCGCCGGGGCCGCGTCTGGCCAGGCGGGCGGCATTGGCGCGGGTTTTGGCGCGGACCGGTTTCAGGCCCGCCATGGCGACAGCGGCAGGCCCATGACCCGCAGCCATCGCGCGCGCCATCGCAGCGCTGGACGCCATGGCTGCGGTCGATTTTTCATCAACCATGCGGCGGTTTTCTGATGATGTGACCTTCCACATGCCCGCCATGCCCCAAAGCCGCATCGCGACGACCATGTTTGCCTCGGCCAACATCATACCGGACTGGAGTGACAGGCGAACCATGTCGGTGGGGGTGATCAGGTGTTTCATAGGTTGTCCTTTTGGGATGTCCGGTGCCTGAGGTAGCGCGCCATCACAACGCGCCCATGACCTTCGCGTTGAACCCATAGACCACCCGCGCGCCTGACAGCGGCACCAACCGCACTTCGCGGGTCTGGCCCGGCTCGAACCGCACGGCGGTCCCGGCGGCGATGTCCAGCCGCTGGCCCCGCGCCGCAGCACGATCAAAGGACAGTCCCGCGTTGGTTTCGGCAAAGTGATAGTGGCTGCCGACCTGGATTGGGCGGTCGCCGGTATTGGCGACCAGCAGCGTCGTCATCGGCGCATCTGCGTTCAACGTGATGTCGCCAGCCAATGGGAAAACCTCGCCGGGGATCATTTACGCCACTGGGCGAGGACATAGCCCGCTCCGACGCCAATTGCGGCTGCGATGATCCAGCCGTATTCGATGCCGTGCGGATGGAAATGACTGCCATCGTGCGCAATGGCCGCGTCGGGCAACATGAGGAAGGTCAAGGCAGTGATCAGACGCATGGAAGCCCTCATTTCAACGGATCGGATGGTGGACAGTGACCAGCTTGGTGCCGTCGGGAAAGGTCGCCTCGACCTGTACGGAGTGGATCATCTCGGGGATGCCGTACATGCATTGATCGCGTGTGATGACATGGGCGCCAGCGTCCATCAGGTCGGCGACGGAGCGCCCGTCGCGCGCGCCCTCCACCACGAAATCGGTGATGAGCGCGATGGCCTCGGGGTGGTTAAGCTTGACGCCGCGCGCCAG
>JANPBI010000168.1:0-7533 GCA_031430315.1 Rhodobacterales bacterium
GCAGGGGTGGGGGTCTTTGCCATGGTGATGGTCCTTTTGGGGCGCGGGCGGGATGCCAGCGCTGTGGGGATCGGGGTTAAAGGCGGTTTAGGGTGCTCAGACGCATCACCGCCAGATGCGCCTTGTTGGTGTTGGACAGGGTGGTGTGGTAGACAGCCCCCAGCATGCCGGACGGGGGAAACACGGCCCCGGCCTGCAAGGTCTCGATCGGTGGCGAACCGCCAGTCAGCTTGCCCTCCAGATCATCCAGACCCTGCAGGATCGCGGCCAGCCCTTTGGCCAGCTCGTCCTGCAGGCTCAGGATGTGCTCCAGGATCGACGGCTCGGCGGGCTTGCCCGCGTGGGGATTGACGCGGTCTAAGTGCGCCGAAACAGCTGCGCGGCGCAGATGCGAAGTGTCAAAATCTTGCAATTTCATACCTCTATCGTGGGTTTGGATTTCATGTTCTCAATCTCCATAGGGGTTCAGGATGTCGTAACCGGTTCTCAGACCGCCGGGATCGGCCATCGGCGCGCCATGTCGGCGCGTGCCGTCTTGGCCCCCGGACGCGCCGCGCCCGTGGGGAAAACTGATGGGGGACAGGCCATTGCCCTTGTGTTTGGACAGCGCCAGGTACTGCAGCGCATCCATCACGTTGGCCTCGGTCAGGCTTTTGTCGGGCACCTTGCGCTTGTCGCCATGGGCGTCGACCTCGTCCTTCCAGACATACCGCGCCTCGAACCCCCGGATCAGGTACTTGCAGCGCGGGTGGATCAACAGCCCCGGCCTGCCGCCCTGGACGAACTCCAGCGGCGCGCGCACGGCCTCAAGCCGGGGCTGGATGACGTTCGCGCCGATCCGCTGGGGGCGGATGCGGATGCCCGCCGCCTGCCCTGCAATTCTGTTCCAGTTGGCGGTTTCCTCGGTGGCCTGGCTGGCCCCCGCCTCGCCCGCCATGTCGCCATAACCGGCCCCGATGCGCAGATGCCCGAACCGCTCGGCCAGCCGGTTGGCCATGCGCCGCCCGAATTCCGCCGCCATCAGCCGCTCGCCCGGATAGTGCAGCTCGTCAAAGATCATCCAGTGATAGGGCTCGTCGAACTGGGCAATCAGACCGGCCGCCTTGAAACCCTGGTCGAACCCGAACATGAGCTCCAGCGACGGGTCCGGCACCATGCTGTCCTCGCCGACATGGATGCGCCGGTTGAATTCGCGCACGAAAACCGGCTCACCCGCCCGCAGATAGGTGGTCTTGTTGTAGACCATCCGGGACGTGACGTCGGATTTGCCGGCCAGCTTGTTCAGCGCGATCTGCAGCTCGTAATAGCCCGGGGCAAGGTTCTGCACGTTTTCCACGCCCGGCTCGCCATAGCCCGGCTGGCGGTGAAAACTGAACTTGATGGGCTTGGCCCCGGCGGGCAGGGTGGCGGTCAGCTGGGTCGCGATCTCTGCCATGCCCTTGTCATCGTGAAAGACCTTGAAGGTCCAGTTGTCCTCGTCCGGCGCGTTGAAATCGCAGTCGATCTGCCCATAGCTGCGCTCGTGGTCGGCATAGCCTTCGAAATGCTCGCGCGCCGGGTGGCGGTTGATCCGCCCCACGCCAAAGGTCAGGGTCTCCAGCGGGTTGGTGTCGGCCTCGCTGATGTCCAGGTCCGTCACCTGCAAGCCGCGCAAGCTGGCTGCGATGTCGTCGCCAAAGGCCATGAACTCGGCGACAAAGTCGATCTCGCCGAATTCATCCTCGAACCGGATGTGGTGGCGCACCGGATCGCCGCGACCGCCGGACCAGGGGCCAAGCGCCTTGGGAAAGGTCTCAAGATAGGACGGGATCACCGTCGCCCAAAGCTGGCGATAGGTCTCGCGGACGAACAGAACCTTGTAGTACCGCACCCCGTCGATCACCGACCGGGGCATCATCTTGGCCCGGCGCAGCTTCCTTCGCATCTTTGTCGTGGTCTTGCCGCTGCCGACTGGCCCCTGGATTGCAACCACGTCGGCATCGTCCCAGTAATAGGCCTCGGCGACCGGACCGGGGAATTCGAAGGTCCGTTCATCTGGCATATTGCCTTGCGCGAAATTGCCCTCTAGGCTCTCCACAGCCTCGCTTGCCGTCATCCCCGCCAGCATCTCAGCGCGCGCAAGGATATCCGCAGGGGTCAGGGCGGCGGCAGTCATGTCCGCACCCCCCTGATCAGGCCGCGCACCCGCTTTGGCGGGACTGGACGGAACCAATCTCCCCCCACCCCGGTTTGCATGCCCTCTTTTCGCGATTTTTTCGGGGGCCGGGGGACCTTGAAAATCAGGTATGGGGTCACAGCGGGGGGGAGAGCGTGTCGCGATGTGCCCCCCCCGGGGGGGTCGCGGCGGGCGCGCGAGGGGCCGGGATGGGCAAGGGGGGGGACCCCTGCGACCGGCACCAGGCCAGCGGTGCGCTGATTTCTGATCAGTGTGACGGACCTGCATTCGTACAGCGATTTCAAGGACTTGGTCATTCCGTCCGACTTTCCGCGTCCGACTGCGCATCAGCTAATCCGCTAAGTGCTTGATTTCGTTGGATGCGTTCGGGCAAGGGTGGCGGGCCGATCCGACGGTCCTGCGGCGTCACATCGCGCGCCTGGTCGGCACGGTTGCCCCGCTGCGGGCTGGCCACGAAGACGGGCACCGGCACGGCCACCGGCGCATCCGGCGTGACCTTGCCCAGGCCGTAGGGCAGCAGGCTGTCCGCCGCCTTGACCGCTGCGGCATAGATCGTGGTGAACAGCGTCACCCGCTGCGCCATGGTGGCCGATGTGTCCAGCTCCACCTCGATCAGCGCGCCCTCGCGGATCACCTGGGCGGTCTTGCGCGCGCCCGCCTCGGCCCAGGCCAGCACCTGCTCGGTGCGCTGCATGGCAAAGACGAAGACATCTTCGGTCGAGGCCATGCCCGCGATCTGGATCAGCTGGTCCTCGGGCATCCGGTAGCCGCGCGCCGCGCACCAATCGCGCAGCTGGCTGGTGATCTTGCCCTTGCCGCGCGGGGGCCGCGTGCCCTCGGCCACCGCCACAAGGCGCGGATCGGCCAGAAGCTCCAGCTGCTCGCCCGCCGCGCGCGCCACGTCGATGTTGCGGGCAGCCTGTGCTGCCAGATCGGCGAACTGGGTTCCCTTCGGCATCGTCAAAACCCCCTCAAATCGAGGGATTTCAAGGACTTGCCACGATCCAAGGTCCGGACGGTAACGCCGTTACTGCCAGCGTTACCGCAGGCGTTACCGCTTGAGGTCCTCTTTTCTTCAATCTTATCAGATACATATCTTTCAGCAGTAACAAAGTAACAGAGTAACGCATCGCCCGCGCGCGCGATCACCTGTGTGTGTGCGTGTGTGCCCATGTGTGCGCGATCACGTGCGAGAGACTGAAAAAGCGTTACCGCGTTACCGCAAGTGGTATAAACCATTGAAAACAAAGCATAAAGAGCGGTAACAGCAGCGGTAACGCGCGGTAACACGCAGCCTTGGGCGTTACCGCCCCAAACCCGGTCCCGAAGGGTGCATCCCTGCACATGACCTGCGACATATTGGCCCACCCACGGGTGCGGGTGCGGGCCGAAAAGATCGCGCGCGCGCAACAGGTTGCAGATGTCAAGCCCCTTCATATGAATTCCTCTGATGTGGCACTGGCGGGCTGGTTCTGGGTGCCCGCAACGGGGTGCGGGACAGATGAGGTAACGATGATCGGCCCGCCGATCAGCGACGGAATGGCGCGCAAGGGAACGGCTGTCGCGCGGCTTTTCTGGCCTGCAAAACTGATCGTGGCGCGGGGTTCAGCACCGGGCAGACGGCGCGCGGCCTGTTTCCAGACGCCACCGGCCCATTGGCTGTCGCGGAAAAGCTTGTCGAGCTCGGGCAGGGTGTTGGACGCGATGATCAGAACTGCATCAGCGCCCTTGCCCTCGATCTTGAGGCCCGCTTTCGCCAATTTCTGGTTGGCCTGGTCGCGCCGATCGGCACCCGTGGCCCCGGAATTCAGGATCCCCGTCGGCGCACCGGGCAGATCGGCGGCACACATCAGCCATTGGGCCACGATGTACTTCTCGCCCGACCGATAGACGTCGTATTCCTGTCCCAACAGATGGGTCAGCATGTCATCGGCGTTGCTGCCGACCTCGTCGATCTCTGCCGTCACGGCGCGCGCCAGGCGCGAGGCCCAGCCGTCGATGATCTCGGCGGATGAGGGTTCGGGATACAGCGCCATGTCGGCCATGGCCAGCACGGTGGCCCAGTTGTCCGACGACCGGCCCGTCAGGCCATGATCGGCCAGACCGCCGCGCCAGGCCTGCAGGCGGGCCTCCCATGTGGGCCAGCCATCAATCAGGCGGCGCTTGATCGACGCCCCCATCTCGCGCAGCCGGCGCAGGTCAAGCTTCACCGGGGGCGCATCGGCCGGGAACCGGTCCAGCTCCAAAAGGATCAGGCGGCTGCGGTCCTGGGCGGGCATCGGCGGTACCAGGATGGACGAAAACACAAAGGCCGATCGCGCCATCGACTGGTGGCCCTTCTGGTCGGCCGATCCACGGAACACCACGCCGCCGGATGCAGCGCGGCGGGCCAGCTCGATCACGGCCTTGACCTTGTTGGGGTTGTCCTTGTCGGGCTCTACCTCGTCGACGGCGACGGGCAGCGATGACTGGCCGATGACCGACCGGATGCCGCCCTCGGTGGCGTCGGTCGCCTGCAACAGGCCCGCATCGCCACCATGCAGGTGCAACAGCGCCTTTTGCAGCGTGGTCTTGCCGGTGGCGGCATCGCCCGTCCACCAGCCGACCGGTCGCCAGTCCAAGGCACCGCCCAGCATCTGCGCGCAGGTCAGGCCAAGCGCCAGCATGGGGTCCAGCTCGGGCCGCCGCCAGGTCCAGGTGCTGATCAGGTCCAGCGCCTTTTGGGCCGCATCCTCGCGGGCCTCGGTCGCCGGGCGGGGCACGGGGGCGGTGGCGGGGTAGATCTGCAGGCCATGCAGGCCCGGCGGCTTCCACGCGCCATCCACCAGAACCTCGTCGCCCGCGTGATAGACCAGTTTGCCATCATCATCGACCCAGGCACCGGGTCCACGCACCCGGCCCGTGGGGCTGAACACGCCGCGATCTGCGCAGGCCGACAGGATATCGGACTGGGCCTTGCCCTGGTCGAACCGCATCGGCGTGGGGTGTTCGGCCCCTTTGGCAAAGGTCGGATACTTATGCCAAAGCAGTGGCTGGCGGTTGCCGAAGAGGCTGGCAATGGTGCCGATGTCCAGCTTGATGTGGTCGCGCATCTGCCCGTGGACGTCCAGCAGGTACTGGGTCGGGCCGTTTACGCCCAAAGGCTGCACTGGGCAGCCCTCCCATATCTCGCCATGCGGGCGTGGCGGCTTGGTCGCTGGCGGTGGCGGGGCGGCGGGCGGGCCGTCATCGACAGGCGGCGGAGGGGCGGCAGGCTTGGCCCCGCGCTTGGCCCGTGGCGTCGGCGGGGCGGGCTCTTCCACCCCGATTTCATCCGCCAGGGCGTCGACCGGGCGCAGGTTGGCTTTGGGCTTTCTTGCGGGCGTCGGGGTCGGGGCTGCGATGGCCGCCGACCGCGCGTCGAAATCGGGCAGGAAATCGTCGTTGTTCGGGGCCGGGGCCTCGGATGCGGACAGATCGGTGGTGGCGGGATCGCCACTCATGAAAACGCCTCGGGATGGCGGGGGCCATAGGTGTTCAGCGTCATCTGGCGGGTCAACACGACCTGCAGCTTGGCGTGCTGGCGATAGGCGGCCTCATAGCTCAGCTGGTGATCGCGCATATCCGTGGAGATGGCCTGCACCAAATGCAGGCTGGAATATTTTGGCACGGCATAGTTCACGAAATGCCGCAAGGATGCAGGGCACGCATCATGGGCGGCCATGTCGGTCGCCGGGTCCACATAGACGTTTCCCTGCCCATTTGCGGTCATGCCACGGCTTCCTCGACCGGGGCCAGGGTGCGTTCCTCGGCCTGCGCGCGGCGCAGGGCGTCGTTCAGATCTTCGCCGGGCACCGGGGACCGCCAGACAAAGACCGCCCGGCCCTTGGCCTGGTGCGCCGCGATGGCATCCTGCAGGCTGGCCTGGGCCTCGGCATTGGTGTCGTGATCGGCCAAAAGGACGACCTCGGCCACGTTGTCGGGCAGGGCCACCTGCCCCATGTTGGACAGGCTGTAGGCCGCCATCACCCGCGCCTCGGGGCGCAGGATGCCGGCCGACAGCGCCGTCTCGATGCCCTCGGCGATGTAGACGCGGCTGCCCGGCGGGCAGTCGGCCAGGGGCGGGCCTTTGCCGCCGCGCGGACCGGTGCCGGATGACAGGCGGATGGCACAGCCATCCTCCCAGCCATAGACCTTTTTGGCCTTCAGCATTTCGCCAGGCATGGATGGATGGGGTTGGGCGAATTTCGTCCACTTGCCATCCCGGCCCAGCTGCAACCAGGTGCGATGCACGGCGACACAGCGGCCCTGCAGGTTGGTCATTGCCGCGACCATGGCCGGGCCGGTGAATTCGATCACCTCGCCGGTGGTCTTGTCCTCGAAATGATAGCGGCACTTGGCCAGATAGCGCAGGGCGCGCGGCTGGTGGCCGATGACGGACAGATCGATGCCGCGCCCGCGCAGGTAATGATCGACCGGCGTGCCCGCGATTTTCGGCTCGGCGGCCATCCACAGGCCAAAGGCGCGGCGCTTGCGCCGGTCGGCGTCGCGCCTGGCCTCGGCCTCGGCTTCGGCGCGGCGGGCGCGCGACATGGCCAGGGCGTTCTCACGCATGGCGCGATCGGCGGGGCTGTCGACCTGCAGGCCCAGAAACGCGCGGGCCTCGCGCAGCTGATCCTTGATGTCGGCCAGGCCCAGCGACAGCCCGATCAGATCAAAGACATCCCCGCCCTTGGGGTCCGTGGCAAAGTCGACCCAATGGCCTGCCTTGGGGCCGGTCAGGTGAATGCAGAAGGATCCGACCGACCGGTCAGCCCGCCCCGGGTTTAGCGTGAAATACAGGTGCTTGTCGGTATAGCTGCCAGGGGCGGGCGGCGCATAGCGGTCGGCCACGTCGACCATGCGCGCGACCATCATGTCCTTGATCTCTTCGATCGACCAGGTCTGGCGCAGGCCCATGGCGGTCAGCCCCGTCCGGTCAACAGCATGGACAGATGCTTTTGCACAGCCTCGGCCTTGAACCGGCGCCGCTGCTTGCCGTCGTCGTCGCGGGTCAGCCCGGTCAGCAGATCCCAGCGGTCGCGCACGGCGCGCGGGTCGATCTGCATTTCGGAGGCGATTTCTGGGATACCCCAGCCGGACGTGGCCAGATCCATCAGCTGCTCGTCCTGGGCCAGGGTGAAATGCTTGCGCGAAAGCGTGGCCAGATATGCCGCCAGGCCATCGGGCACCAGCGCCAAACGGGGGGCCGTGGCGTCGGCGGGGGCTTGTGCGGCGCTGCCGATGACCGCGCCCCCGCCGACGGGACTGCCGTCCCCCACCTGGGGGGATGTCTGCTTGGGGACGACAATGCGGGTTGCGGCAAGGGCGGCGGCAAG
>JANPBI010000169.1:0-2208 GCA_031430315.1 Rhodobacterales bacterium
GGCGGCAAAGGTCACGCCATGCTGCTCGGCTATTCCCACATCGAACACCCGGGACGGGAACCGCCGCTGCAGGATGTCGAGCCCAGTTCCCCCCGGCATCGCGGCGGTGATTGCCACGATGCGCGGATCGCGCGCGGCCTCTGCCGTCAGCGTCTCGCCGAACACTTGGGTATAGCTTGGCGCATTGGATTTGCCTTTGGCTTGCACACCGGTCGCCACGTCGAACTTGGCCACCCCGTGGTACTTGTCATCGGCGCCCTCCGCCGGGGCATAGCCCTTGCCCTTGACCGTCACGCAATGGATGAGGACCGGCCCCGTCGCCCGCATCTTGGCCGCACGAAGGGTGCCAAGCAACTGCCCCATATCATGACCGTCGATGGGGCCGATATATTCGAACCCGAATTCCTCGAAGAGAGTCCCGCCCCCGGGCATCCCCGTCACCAGTGCCCGCGCCCGGCGCGCGCCGTCGCGGATCGGGCCCGGCAAAGCTGCCTCCAGCCCTTCGGCCACCGCCTTCAGCGCCGCCAGGGGTCCCTTTTCGGCAATGGAGTTGAGGTAGCTCGACATCGCCCCCACGGGCGGGGCGATCGACATGTCGTTGTCGTTCAGGATGACAAAGACGCGCTCTTTCAGGTGCCCCGCATGGTTCATCGCCTCATAGGCCATCCCGGCGGTGATCGCGCCAACGCCGATCACGGCAATCGTGTCGCCGACCGGCATCCCGCATTCGCGCCCGACCGCATATCCCAATGCCGCCGAGATCGAGGTCGACGAATGCGCCGCACCAAAGGCGTCGTATTCGCTTTCCGACCGCTTGGTGAACCCGCTGAGGCCCCCCGCCTGCCGCAGTGTCAACATCCGGTCCCGCCTGCCTGTCAAAATCTTGTGGGGATAGCATTGGTGGCCCACGTCCCAGATCAGCTTGTCCTTCGGCGTGTCAAAGACGGCATGAATGGCCACGGTCAGTTCCACCACGCCCAAGGATGACCCCAGATGGCCGCCGGTCTCTGCGACAATCTCGATGACCTCGCGGCGCAACTCATCCGCCAGAACTCCCAGCTCCGCATCCGTCAGCTTTTTCAGGTCTGCGGGAACAGGCGCGCGGTCCAGCATCGGCTTGGGGGTCAGGGTCATGTCAGTCTCCGGTCGTCAGGGAAACGAAAAAAGTGCCGTGTGGGTCGACCCCGCACGGCACCAGGTTCCTGTCGCCAACAGGAAGGGAACCGGGCAGAAAAGGTTGCGCCCCCGGATCCGGGCCGGCGAATTGGCCCGAACGTCGTCCGACCGGGGCGATCAAGCCGCCCCGATCCAGCCGTGTTAGGCAAAGACCGTCAATGCCGCCCGCAGGCTATGTAAGGCGGCCATCGGATCCGGCGTCTCTCGGCTTTCTGCGGGCAAAAGCAGCCCCACCCCGTAAATCGCCCAAAGCGTCAGTCCGATGACAATCAGGACAAGAGCGGCCCAGCCCGCACCGCGTAGCATCTCGCCAGTGACCCATGTGGTCAGGCTCGCGCGGCGGCTTGTTTGAAAATAGTCGTCAGCCATGGTCATCCCCTCGTTTCAGTTCAGCGGCGCATAGCCGTGGTCCTGGGCCCAGACATACCAGTTATCGACCACCGTCCCGGTCAAGAGGATGCCAATCCCCCCGGTCAGCGTGACCAAGATCGCAAACCACCAGGCCCAGCGGTGGATGCCTTCCATCGTAGCATTGAAGCCCATCGTCCAGCGCCAGAACAAGGCGGCGCGTTCGGATGCGGTGCCCCGGTCCACGATCTGCTCAAGCTCCCGGTCCCCGCCAAAGCGGCTGACGGCCAAGATCGTTGCCCCGTGCATGGCGAACAACAACGCCGAGCCATAGAGGAACGCGATCGAAAGGGCATGGAACGGATTGTAGAAGAGGTTTCCGTAGGTCAGGCTGAAGTTGTTGGTCCAGTCGAGGTGGGTAAAGATGCCATAAGGCACCGCCTCGGACCAACTGCCCATCAGGACAGGCCGGATCTAGCCATGCACCAAGAACAACCATATCGCGCTGGCAAAGGCCCAGCAGTCATGCTTGCCCATCCCCAAAGCTTCGGCGCGAAGGTAGGTCCTGACCCACCAGGCCATCACCGCAATCAACAAAAAGAAGGACGAGATCAACCAATAGCCTCCTTCGGCCAAAGGCGGAAACGATAGCCCGTATTCCGGTGCGGGCGGATCCAGCGACAG
>JANPBI010000170.1:0-2601 GCA_031430315.1 Rhodobacterales bacterium
TCGCCGCAACCGTCATCTTCTGGCTCGATCAATGAGACTTGAGCCAAGTCTCTGCTGCGCAGAAGCCATCAGGCGCGCGAGTTGGTCGAATTGAAACGTTTGGTCAAAAACCAAACCGTAGAGGTGCTCCCGACGCCAGCGCACTTTGCAGATTATCGGGGGGAGTTGTGGGCTTTCAAGACGAACCTGTTCGTCGACTGCGAGCCTCGTGAAGCATTCAATGCAACCGCCCTGTTGAGAAATGTCGCGAAACAGCACATCCCGAGCGCCATGCAGTGTGTGTAGCGTGGCAGGGAGCGCCAACTTCAACCGGACCGGACGCTTTTTCCGATCAGTATTGTCACCGAGCAAAGTAACTAGATCCACATCCCCTGTAAACCGAAAGCCCGCGTTATCGCAATTCTCCCATATCTTTCGAACCGAATAAGTGTCTCCATTTGGTAATTCGAGGACCATCTGGGCGTCGCGTGGGAGCGGGCAGAATGTCCGAACCTTGAGACCCGTTTCGGAGACATCCCGCACGATGCAAAGGTACTCGCCGCCTGACGTGACCAGCTTCGCAGCTCGGATCAGCAGGACAAAGCGGGGGGTACCTCGCTGGTCGCCGATTACATTCTGAACATGGGCACGAACATGCGACATCGAGTTCTCCTAGCTGGTGTCTTCGCGGGCCGAAGGCTTGTGCTCGCGCACGGAGTTCATCGTGGATGAACGGGAGGCGGCCCTGAAAGCACCTTTTGCTGGCGATCCATGGCAAAATCCCAGGAGCACTCCGGCCTCCTATCTGGCGCTGCGCTCAGACCTCTTCCGCGCGACGCCGGTAAGAAGTACCGTTCCAAGTGGCCATTCTCCGCGCGGGGTCGAGGCAAATCCACGCGGGGCGCGGGGTGGGAGAAGCCCCCGCGAGCGTGGTGGCAGCGAGGAAACCACGTGTGGCGACCATAGTCAGTCAATCTTCACCGAAAGCCCGAGTCCGAATGTGCTGGAATTGATCCGGTCACCCGGGCGGGCATACGACGAAAGCCCGGCCGAGGCGATCAAGGCCAACTTTTCCGTCAATGGCTGGGTCCGCTGAAGCAGTATTGCCCGATCCTTCCCCGTAAAATTGTCTTCGAGCTGCGACCGCACGAGCGAGGAAGCGCCAGTGCTGAGCCACAGCTGCGTCTTGCCCTTGCCGCGCCCGTCGTTGACCGTGAGATTGACCAAGTGGCCGAAGAACGCGTCGCGATCGTCAGGATTTACGCGCGTGAGCCGGTAGGCGATCGAGCCGCCTTTGAAATAGCGCCGGGCGCCGATTGAAAGGAAGGTAACTTCCCTGCCTGCGAAATATTCGGCCCAGCGCGCGCCGGCGGTCACGGTCGTGCTCTTCGCGACCTTGAGGGTTACGTCCTGAGCAAAATCGAGATGCGCGAATACCGGCTCGTCCTCAGCGACGAATGCCTGTGTGCGGGTGGAACCCCTATCGCTCCAGTCGTTATAGACCGTTCCGCCTATGCCGAACGCGTTGTCGCCGGTACCGGCGACGCGGCGTTCCCCGACCGTCGGGGATACCAGCACGGTGGTGTCTCCCAGATCGATCTTGTATTCGAGCATGGCGGAACGCAGCGAGCCGCCTCCGTCGGAAAAGTCCTGTGACTCAACGCTGGCGAGAACCGACTGAGTAGATTGCGCAACCGCGGTCGGTGCGGTCGCGAGAGAGAAAGGCAGCAGCAAGCCGACCGCCGTGAGGGTGGTTTTCGTCATGATCTCACTTTCAATTATACGAGCTCGACGGCCTGCCGTGCCCGGTAGTGACCAGTTGGATAGTTGCGGCCGATGGTGATCCGCGGCTCGAACAGCGAATCTTCGGCGATGACCCGGCCAGGCAGGACGATCACCTGGATGCCGAGCGCACTGCGCGCGCCGATCCAGCAGCCCAGCTTGTCGCTGCCGGTCGCCACCTCGCGGTCGCCATCGCGGATACAGATCGCCTTGCGGTCGAGCCGCTGGTTCGAGGTTCGCACCTGCGCGCCGAGATAAGCCTCGTCATCGACCTTCGAATCCGCCACGAAGCATTGCGGACCGATGCTTACCCGATCGCCGATCAGCGCTTGCTTGACCTCCGTCGCGAACCCGATGCGAACTTCATCGCCAATCGCCACGGGGCCGCGCACCATCGACTGGTTGCCGATCAGGCAATCGGTGCCGATGTGGAGCGGACCGCGAAGCAAGGCTCCGGCGCATACCCGCGTCCCAGCGCCGATTACGATGGGGCCGATGCTGTCATCCAGGATCGCCCCCTGCTCGATGATCGCGGTAGGATCGATTCTGCTGCCGCCTGCGGTCATCCGGGCAACCTGAACCGCCAGGTTCTGGATATCAGCCCACCACATGGGCATACCTCGTCGGCTTGTCGCGCGCTGGCTCGCGACCGGTGAACAGCGCCGGAACTCCGTGGATCAGCCAGACCGCGTAGACGAACAGCAGATAGAACACCCCCGTGGGCGCCAGTGGGATCAGCCAGAACTTGCGGTGGAGAACGGCGGAAATGGTGGCGATAGTGAACGCGATCGCCAGCCAAAGAAGCGGAAACAGCAGGAACGGAATTTGTCCGAGCTGACC
>JANPBI010000171.1:0-9004 GCA_031430315.1 Rhodobacterales bacterium
GCCGCCGCCGCCAGCATCGCGGTGATGCCGGGCAAGACACGGATATAGGGGGCGGGGCCTGTCCACCGTTCCAAGGCCTCGAACACTGCCGAGGCCATCGCGAACACGCCGGGATCGCCGGAAGACACCACCACCACCCGGCCACCCTCGCTTGCCAGCTGCAAGGCATGTGTTGCACGATCCAACTCTTCACGGTTGTCGGATGGCAGCAAGGTCAGACCCGGTCGCGTGGCCACCCGTGCGACATAGGGAAAATATCCCAATACATGCGTTGCCTGATCCAGTGTCTCGCGGACCTCTGGCGTGACCAGCCGCTCGTCGCCCGGCCCAAGTCCGACAACCGCCAGCCAGCCACTCATTCCGGCACCTCTGGCCGTCGCCCATGGCCATGCACCACGACAATTGCAAAATAGGGGCAATCGGTCCCATCAACCTCAGCCAAGGGTACCACGCGTTCCCCCGGCATCGTCCCGCGCTCGATCAGCCAGGCGGTATTGAGCTTGCCCACGGCCGCCAGCGCGCGGCGCACCTTCGGCAAGTTACGGCCGGTTTTCATGACGACCAGCGCATCGGAGGTTTCCATATGCCGCACCAGATCCGCCTCCGGCAGGGTGCCCATCAGCACCGTCAGCACGTCGTCACCCCAGGTGACAGGTTCTCCCGTCGCCCACCAGCAGCCAACCATCCCGGGAATACCGGGGATGACCTCGACCACGACGCGGCTGCGAAGGCGCGTGTAAAGGTGCATGAACGAGCCGTAGAAAAACGGGTCGCCTTCGCACAGCACGACGACATCATGGACGGCGGCCATTGTGGCAAGCTGGTCCGCCCAGCCATCGTAGAAACGTGCGAGCGCGTCGATATATGCCGGACTGTCGAACGGCAGCTCCGTCGTCACCGGATACTCCATTGCGTATTCCGTGACGCCCGCCGCCAGCATCCCCTCCACAATCCGCCGTGCCTGGCCCGCGCGCCCGGCTTTGCGGAAATAGGCCACATGCGCTGCGCCCCGGATCGCCCGGTCCGCCTTGACGCTCATCAAGTCGGGATCGCCAGGGCCCAGGCCGGTACAGAGGATGCGCCCCATCAGATTTCGGCCCTTTGTGCCAAGGCGTTAACGGCGGCCACGGTGATTGCCGACCCGCCGAGGCGTCCCTCCACCACGACCGCAGGGCAGGGTAGTGCGGCGATTAGGGCCGCCTTGGATTCCGCCGCCCCAACAAATCCTACCGGGCAGCCAATAATGGCAGCCGGTCGCGGGCATGCGGGATCTTCGAGCATGTTCAGTAAGTGAAACAACGCCGTCGGCGCATTGCCGATGGCCACTACCGCGCCGTCTAGATGCGGCCGCCATAATTCCAGTGCCGCCGCCGACCGTGTGGTGCCCATCGCCTTTGCCATGTCCACCACGCTCGCATCATTCAGCGTGCAGATCATTGCATTTCCCGCAGGCAACCGCGCCTTCGTGATCCCCTCGCTGACCATCCGCGCATCGCACAGGATCGGCGCACCCGCTTCCAAAGCTGCCCGTGCCGCAATGGCCATGCCGGGGGTGAAGCGGACGAATTTTTCCAGCCCCACCATCCCGGCAGCATGGATCATCCGCACGACGCAGATCTCTTCCTCGGGCGAGAAACAGCGCAGGTCTGCCTCGGCCCGGATCATCGCAAAGGATTGCCGGTAGATCGCCGCCCCATCGGTCTCGTAGCTGTGGGGCATCAGAACAATCCTCGGATCAAGTTGTGGTCGTTGGAGAATGTCTGCGCCGTAAGAACCGGCAAGGTGGACGCATTGCGGGCGGTGCCGTTGCTGATCACATGAAACCCATCTGCTGACGCCACAAGTGTCACCTCCGCCACCCCCGGATGCGCGCAGCCCTTGGCGCAACCAGACACATGCAGCGACTTTCCCGCTGGAACCGCCGCCGCCAAAGCCCGCGCAAAAGGCCGTGTCGGCGCAAGCCCCTGCGGACAGCCGGGCGCGCCGGTACAAGCGACAACGCGGCGCAGTGGATCGGCGGCATCGGTGATCAGGCCGGGCAAGTCGGGCATGCGCGTCAGCCCCTCGACCAGCACCATCCGCCAAGGCGTCAGCCGGATCGGTCCGAGGGTTGCAAGCGCAGCCAGTGTTGCCGTGTCGGTCTGGCCAAAGGCAAAACCGACCAGCGCGCCTTGCAAAGAGAGGCCGGGATCGGGGGCCTGGGCCGCTGGACCGGGCGCAAGACTGGGTGAGCCGAGGTCTGCAAACAAGGGATTTCCATCACAGAGAAGTGCCCATGACACTTGCGCAATCCGGCCCGGGTCATGCTCTTTCCCACGCAATGCGACAAAACCCTTAACAAGGATCGCGATCACGTCTGGCAGCCTTGCTTCATCTGTTGGCCAACCCTTTTCCATTCCGTCTGCCCGTACCAGCAGCGTCCCGCAATCCGAGCTTTCAACCCGGATATCTGCCGATACATCCGTGAGCACCCTTTGCGCCGCACAATCCACCGCAAAGCCGAACTTGCCGGGTAGGGGCGGCAGGATGGGCAGAACGTTCTCGACCACCTGCGCCGCGCGCAAAACCGCCTCGTCGGCAAAAGGCGTCACGGTGATATTCCGCCGCGCCTCGACGGCCTCGGACGCATCCACCAGCCCCAACATGTCCAACTCGGCGATCAACGCCGGATGAGCATCCGCCCGCACTCCCCGGATTTGCAGATTGGCCCGGCTGGTCAGGTCCAGCACCCCCGACCCATGCGCCAGTGCAGCGCGGGCGATCCCCATCGCCTGGTCTTGGGTCAACCGCCCCAACCTGGGCTTGACCCGGACCACCAGACCATCGCCGGACATCATCGGACGCAAGGCCCCCGGGCACCAGCCCCGGACGGCAAAGGCGGGTGGCGCCGCTGCAACGGGGCTCATGCCGCCCCCCCGACCGCCATGGCGATGGAGTTGCGGCGCGTCACCCACAGACCGGCATCGCGGAGCCGGCGGAACAAATCCTCTATCGCCGCCAACGCCCCAGGATTTTCGCGCGCCAGAAAGTCGCGCACCTCATCCCGGCCCAAGGTCGCCTCGTGGTATAGGTCAAAGAGATGCGGCGGCACGACCTGAGCCAGATGGGCAAAGGCCGCGAGATGCTCCAGCGTCGCCGAGATCTCCGCCCCGCCGCGAAAACCGTGGCGCATCATGCCATTGACCCAGTCGGGGTTGGACGCACGGGCGCGGACGACGCGGGCGACTTCCTCAGTCAACGCCCGCGCCCGAGGCCGATCCGGCGTCGAGATATCCATGTGGTAAAGTGCGGCCTTGCCCCCGACCGAGGCCGAGGCCGCCGCGAACCCGGCCTCATGTGCTGCATAGTCTGCCGCCAGCAGCAAATCGCTTTCCGCCAGATCCTGCGCATGAACGAAGGCATCCGCCCCCCGAACGCGACCCTCGATGCCCTTGCGGTCCGGGCGCGACTCGCCATCCGCCCCGATCGCCCAGCTGGACGCCGAAAGCCATGCCTCCGCTGCAGCCGCTCGCGCCTCGGGGGTGAACTCGTCCAGATGCGCCGTCATGCCCAGCCCGTACTGCCCCGGCTGCGGCCCGAACACCCGCGCCACCTTCGCCCGATAAGGGTTGTCCCCGGTGTCCTCGTCTCGCGCAGCCAGCGCAGCCGCCCCCATCTCGAACATCTGCGCCAGCGTCGGGAACACGTCGCGAAAGAGGCCCGACACACGCAAAGTCACGTCGATCCGGGGCCGCCCGAGCAGCGTCAAGGGGATCACCTCCACCCCCGAAACCCGTCCCGAGCCGTCATCCCAGACCGGTTTCAACCCCGCCAGATGCAGCGCCATGGCGAAATCTTCGCCTGCTGTGCGCATCGTGGCCGACCCCCAAAGGTCCACCACCAGCCCACGCGGCCAGTCACCCTGTTCCTGCAGATGCCGCCGCAACAGTTCTTCCGCAAGCTTCACCCCTTGGGCATGCGCGCCTTGGGTCGGCACCGCGCGGGGATCGACGGCGAAAAGGTTGCGCCCCGTTGGAAGCACATCCTCCCGTCCGCGATAAGGTGACCCCGACGGCCCGGGCGCCACCCTTTGCCCCGCCAGCGCCATCAGCAAACCATCCCGTTCCGCATCCCCACAGGCCCCGCGCCCGTAAATGTGCAGCCCATCGCCGAACTGGCTTTCTTTGATATCGCAGACAAAGCGGTCGATTCGGGTGACCGCCTCGGCAGCGCTGGCATTGACCGGCAAAGCCAAATCATCCTCCACCCCCGCCGCCTTTGCTTCGCTGCGAATGGACCCGATCAGCCGATCCCGTCGCGCGGGGTCGATGCCATCGGCGGTGGCGTATTCGTCCAGCAGCCGTTCCAGCCGGTGCAGGCTTTCAGGAACCGCCGAGGCGGTCATTGGCGGCGGCAAATGCCCCAGTGTGACCGCGCCCAGCCTGCGCCGCGCCTGAGCTGCCTCGCCTGGGTCATTGACAATAAAGGGATAAATGACGGGCAGGGGGGCGATCAACGCCTCGGGCCAGCATGAAGACGACAGCGCCGCCGCCTTGCCCGGCAGCCATTCTAGCGTCCCGTGCGCGCCCATGTGGATCAGCGCGTGCAAACCCTGCGACCGCAGCCAAAGATAGAACGCGACATAGCCATGGCGCGGCGTGCGGGAGAGGTCGTGGTATTCGCCGTCACGCGACGCTAGCTCACCCCGCTCGGGCTGTAAGGCGATCAGCTGGTTGCCTGCGCGGATGGTAGGGAAACGGAACTGCCCGTCGCGGCAGGCCGGATCATCGGCAGGATCGCCCCAAGCAGCCGTCAGGCGCGACTGAAGATCAGGCTCCAAGGCCTTCAATGCGCTTCTATATTCCACCAAAGTCCAAGTCGAAGCTTGTTCCGCAAGCAGATCCGCCAGTCGACCGTCCGGCAGCCTGGCTTGATATCCTGCGGCTGCCAAATCATCCGCCAAAGCCTCAACCGACGCCAGCGCATCGAGCCCCACCGCATGCGCCATCTGATGCGCGCGTCCCGGATATGTCGACAGCACCACCACCAATTTGCGCTCCGTCAAAGGCGTCACCGCTAACCGATGCCAAGCGCTCACCCGCTCCACCACCGCGGCAATCCGCCCCGCATCTGCCCGATGCTGAAACCGGGAAAACTGCAAGTGGGGATCACGCTTGCCGGGCGACTTGAAGCTAACCACGCCCGCATTCAGCCGCCCATCGACCTCGGGCAGCACCACATGCATCGCCATGTCGGCGGGCGAAAGGCCCCGCTCCGCCACCGCCCAATCCCGCCGCCGCGCATTGGACAAGGCGACCTGAAACACTGGCGCCGTGCAGGCATCAAAGGGCGTCGCCCCCTCGCCGTCCTTAGCCGAAAACGCCGTCGCATTGACCACCGCCACCGCGGGCCGCGTTGACATGTGCGTCCGCAGCCAGTCGCCAACGCCCGGAGCCTTTAACGACGGCGCAAACGCCCCATAGGCCGCAAATCCAGCTGCGCGCAAAGCGTGGATCATCGCGTCCACTGGCCCGGTGTCTGCAGCCGTCAGGTAGGCGCGGTAGAAGGTCACCAACACTTCGGGCACAGTCACCGGGGCCAGGGCAGCAAGCACCCCCCGGTCCGGATCGTAAAACCCGTGATCCGGCACCGTCTTTTCCCCGATCACCGGCGGCGCATAGATCCCCGCCGCCAGCGCCAGTTGCGCCAGGGCCGCCTGCGCCGCCACCGCCCCTCCGGCATCGCAAAACGCTTGCAGCCGCCGCAAGGTCGACACCGGAAGCGTTGACAACTGATCCAGCCGCGCGTCCTGGCGCCCATCCGCTGGCAGGACCGCAAGCGCCATCCCCCGCCGCCGCGCCATGTCCTGCAAGGTCGCGAGGCCATACGGCCAATACGCCTCGCCTCCGATCAGGCGCACCAGCACCGCCTTCGCCCCGACAAGCGTCTTGTCGGCATAAGTATCGACCGAAACCGGATGCTTCAGCGCGATCAGATTGCACAGGCGAAGGCTCGGCAGACTGCCCGCCGCTCGATGCCAGCCCGCCGCAAAAGCCCCAAGGTCGCTGTCGGAAAACGAAAGCACCACCAGATCGGCAGGGTCTTGTCCCGGATCGAACGGGGTTTCCGTCTCCTCCAACCCATGACTTTCGCGAAAGACGACGTGCATTGGCGTTCAGGCCCCCAAAGCCGCCCGGATCGCCGGGATATCCAGATCACCCGCCTCAGCAATCACAACCAGCTGCGACCGGCGGGGGGTGGCACCCCATGGCCGGTCATACTGGTGCCGTACCCGCTCGCCGACCGCCTGCACCAAAAGGCGCATCGGCTTGCCCTGAACCGCAACATGACCTTTCACCCGCAACACCTTGTGATCGCGTGAAAGTCCGGCAATTGCAGCCGCCAGCGTGTCGGGATCGGCAATTTCCGGCAGCTCGATCACGGTCGAGGCGAAATCGTCGTGCTCATGGTCATCCTCGCCATCATGGTGCGAGGGACGGGCGGCCAGATCATCTTCTGCAGCTGACTTCAGGCCCAGAATGATGCGCGGATCGATGATCCCATCCCGCATCGCCAGAATCGGGATGGAGCGGGGCATCTCGGCAATAACCACTGCGCGAGCCGCAGCGACGCCAGCCTCACCAGCCAAGTCCGACTTCGACAGCAAGACCAGATCGGCGCACAAAAGCTGGTCCTCGAACACCTCCGACAACGGCGTCTCATGATCCACGTTCGGGTCCGCCGCCCGCTGCGCCGCAATTGCCGCCTCGTCGGGCGCAAAGCGGCCCGCCGCCACCGCCTCGGCATCCGCAAGGGTGATCACCCCATCCACCGTGATCCGCGAGCGGATCGCGGGCCAGTCGAAGGCCTTGAGCAGCGGTTTTGGCAGCGCCAGCCCCGACGTCTCGATCAGGATGTGGTCGGGCCGCACGGTCCGCGCCATCAGCGCCTCGATCGTCGGGATGAAATCCTCGGCCACAGTGCAGCAGATACAGCCGTTGGCCAGTTCCACGATGTTCTCCTCGGGGCAGTTTTCATCCGCGCAGGCCTTCAGGATATCCCCATCGACCCCCATCGTCCCGAATTCATTGACCAAAACCGCCAGCCGCTTGCCTTGCGGGTTCTGCAGCAGGTGCCGGATCAGCGTCGTCTTTCCCGACCCCAGAAAACCGGTGATCACAGTGACGGGGATTTTGGCGAGGTCGGTCATGCGGATACCTTTGCGGCATTGGGGGTGAGGATCGCAGGCGTAGCCCCAAGGGGCGGGATGCGCGCGATGGATTGCTTGCGGAAGATCTCGGGACGCTCGCGCCAGGGGACAATGCCCGCCTCACTGGCCGCATATCGTGCCGCTCCATCAAGGATCGCGGGCGCATCTGCGGCGGTCAGCCGACCATAGACATAGCCCCAGGCACCAGGCTTGCTCAGCGCAACCGAACAGCCTTGGGAACAAGCCGACAGGCATTCGACGGGGACAATCGTCACATCCTCGGGGGCGTTCTTCGCCAACAGCGCGGCGTGCAATTCCGTCCCCGGCGGCACTGCGCCCTCGGGAACCGGCTGGCCCGCCTTGCAAGCCATGCAGACAAAAAGTGTGGCGCGCGACATGCACGGTCTTTCCAAATGGCAAAAAGGGGGCTGCACGTCCGAAAAACCGCACCCCGTGCCACGGCACAAAAGCGCGTTCCGGTCGCGGATCACCCCGTCCGCCCGTTTCCTCACGCGATTCTGGCAGGTCTCCCGGCTTGCGGAGCGGGTTTCCCCCCGGTCCCGGCCTTCCCGACAAATGTCAGTGGCATGGGACCTCTCCGGTCACGGTCGCGGGGGCGGCTGCCGTTCGGTGATGCGACCCAACCGGTCGCAAAGCCTCGTGCATTCCCTCTTCGCCTGTCTTACGACAGGAACCAGCATCGTGCCTCCACTTGTGCGCGATCTGGCCAGACTGTCAAGGTTGAGGACCGCCGCAATGCCTGCTGAGACCGACATCGAGACGCCCGACGACGCACGCCACAAGGTCAAGATGGCCAAGAAAAAGGCCGCCCGCGACAAGATCATGGCGACCAAGGAAGGCGACCGCGGCCTGATCATCGTCCATACCGGGGCGGGCAAAGGGAAGTCGTCCTCCGGCTTCGGGATGATCTTGCGCTGCATCGCGCATGAGATGCCCTGCGCCGTGGTGCAGTTCATCAAGGGCGCGTGGGATACCGGCGAGCGGCGGATGATTGAGGCGCATTTCGCTGAACTCTGCCAGTTTCACGCGATGGGCGAAGGGTTCACCTGGGAAACCCAAGACCGCGCGCGGGATATCGCGATGGCGGAAAAAGGCTGGGAAAAGACCAAGGAACTGATCCGTGATCCCACGATCCGGATGGTGCTGCTGGATGAGATCAACATCGCCTTGCGGTACGATTACCTCGACTTGGAGGCGGTATTGACGTTCCTGCGCGAGGAGAAGCCACCGCAGACGCATGTGGTTCTAACCGGCCGCAACGCGAAAGACGCGCTGATCGAGGCGGCGGATCTGGTGACGGAGATGACGCTGGTGAAGCACCCGTTCCGGTCGGGGATCAAGGCGCAGAAGGGCGTGGAGTTTTGAGATTTCGCGCAGGTGGAAGGGGCGGATGCCTCCGGCGGGGATGTTTGGGCCAACTGGAAATCAGAATTGAGAAGTCATGCCCGCGCTGATGATCCAGGGCGCTGGCTCCAATGTCGGCAAATCCCTCATCGTGGCGGGGCTTTGCCGGGCGGCGCTGCGGCGGGGACTTAAGGTCGCCCCCTTCAAACCCCAGAACATGTCCAACAACGCTGCTGTGACGGTGGATGGCGGCGAGATCGGGCGGGCGCAGGCCCTTCAGGCCCGGGCGGCGGGGTTGCAGCCACATACAGATATGAACCCGGTGCTGTTAAAGCCGGAGTCGGAGACCGGCTCTCAAGTCATTGTTCAAGGCAAGCGCGTCGCCACTGTCAGGGCACGCGACTATGCGACGCTGAAGCCCTCATTGATGGCTCCGGTGCTGGACAGCTT
>JANPBI010000172.1:0-1838 GCA_031430315.1 Rhodobacterales bacterium
GTGTCGAACCCGGCGCGGGTCAGCGCGTCGTTGACGTCCGACTCCTTGGCCCCGTCGAACACCGGGGACGCAATCGGCACGCCCTTGGTCACATTGCCCGCAAGTTCAAGGAAGTCGTCCTCGGTCCGCCCGGCAAATTCAGCGTCATAGGTTTCGTCGCCATAGGCATGGCGAACCGCATCACGCACCGGGGTCATGTCGCCAGACCGGCGATATTCCTTCAGGGCATCGTCAATCCGGATGCCCAGACCGCGCGCGGCCCAGCCCATGTGGGTTTCCAGAATCTGGCCCACGTTCATCCGGCTGGGCACGCCCAACGGGTTCAGAACGAGGTCCACCGCCGTGCCATCAGCAAGGAATGGCATGTCCTCGACCGGCACGACCTTGGACACAACGCCCTTGTTGCCGTGACGTCCAGCCATCTTGTCGCCCGGCTGCAGCTTGCGCTTTACCGCCACGAACACCTTGACCATTTTCATCACGCCCGGGGGCAGATCGTCGCCGCGACGCACCTTTTCAACCTTATCGTCGAACCGGTGATCCAGGGCGCGCTTCTGCGCCTCGTACTGGTCGTGCAGCGCCTCGACATCCTTGGCGTCGGCCTCTTCGGACATGGCAAGCTGCCACCACTGGCCACGCGACAGCGTGCCCAACAGTTCGTCATCGACAACCGCATTCGGCTTGACGCCTTTGGGTCCTTTGACGGCAGTTTTGCCTTTGATCAGCTGCTTCAGGCGCGCATAGATGTTGCGCTCGAGAATGGCCAATTCGTCGTCACGGTCCCGTGCAAGACGCTCGACCTCTTCGCGCTCGATCTGCAAGGCGCGTTCGTCCTTGTCGACGCCGTGCCGGTTGAACACCCGCACTTCGACGATGGTCCCAAACGCCCCCGGCGGCAGGCGCAGCGAGGTGTCGCGGACGTCCGAGGCCTTTTCGCCGAAGATGGCGCGGAGGAGTTTTTCCTCCGGCGTCATCGGGCTTTCGCCCTTCGGAGTGATCTTGCCGACCAGAATGTCGCCCGGCTGAACTTCGGCACCGATATAGACGATCCCTGCTTCGTCGAGGTTGCGCAGGGCTTCCTCGCCGACGTTCGGGATGTCGCGAGTAATCTCTTCCGGCCCCAGTTTCGTATCGCGTGCTGCGACTTCGTATTCCTCGATGTGGATCGAGGTGAACACGTCGTCCGAAAGGATGCGCTCCGAAATCAGGATCGAGTCTTCGTAGTTGTAGCCATTCCACGGCATGAACGCGACGATGATGTTCCGGCCGAGCGCCAGTTCCCCCATGTCGGTACAGGGGCCGTCCGCCACCACTTCGCCGCGCATCACCACATCGCCCACCTTCACAAGCGGGCGCTGGTTGATACAGGACGACTGGTTGCTGCGCTTGAACTTGCGCAACCGGTAGATGTCGACGCCAGGCTCACCCGGGTCCAACATCTCGGTCGCACGCACAACGATACGCTGGGCGTCCACTTGGTCGATGACACCCGCGCGACGCGCCATGATTGCGGCACCACTATCGCGTGCCACCACAGCCTCAATCCCCGTGCCAACGAAGGGCGCGTCCGATTGCAGCAAAGGCACCGCCTGGCGCTGCATGTTAGAACCCATCAGCGCGCGGTTTGCGTCGTCGTTTTCCAGGAACGGAATCAACGAGGCCGCAACGGAGACCAACTGCTTTGGCGACACGTCGATCAGGTCGATCGCATCCGGCGGGTTCAGCATGAATTCGCCCGACTTCCGGCTGGAAATCAGATCATCCGTGAAGCGCCCTTCGGCATCCTGCGCCGCGTTGGCTTGTGCCACAGTGTGGCGCATTTCCTCGGTCGCCGACAT
>JANPBI010000173.1:0-13341 GCA_031430315.1 Rhodobacterales bacterium
CCCCCCCTCAAACCTCCTCCACCATCACCACGCCCTGCATCGCCTTGATCGCGCCCTTGATCTGCGGCGTCACCGGGAACTCTCCCGGCAGCGTCAGATCAATCTCGCGCCCCTGATCATCAGCGACGCAGACCATGACCTGCGCGCGGGTGCGGCCTTGGACAGACGCGAGCAGGGTGGCGAGGGAGGTCAGCGCCTCCACCCGGTTCAGGTGGATGCGGATGGCTTGCGCGCCAGCCTGGTCGGCAACCTGGTCGATGGGGGCGACGGCGTTGGCGAGCATTTTCAGGGTGTCGCCTTCAAGCTCGGCTTTGACGGTCAGGACAACGTTGCGGCCGGGCTCCAGCAGTTCGCGTGACGCCTCCAGTGTGTCGCTGAAGACGGTGACCTCGTAGAGGCCGGTCGGATCGCTGAGGCTGACGAAGGCGAACCGGTTGCCCTTGGCGCTCTTGCGTTCCTGTTTCACGGCGACGGACCCGGCGATCTTGGCGATCAGGGGGCCGCGTTCGGCTGCGGCGGTGACTTCGGTCAGGGTTTTCACATCCTTGCGGCGGAGCGCGGACATGTAGTCGTCCAGCGGGTGGCCGGAGAGGTAGAACCCGATGGCGAGGTGTTCCTGCGTCAGCCGCTCGATCGGCAGCCAGTCGTCGCGGTAGGGCAGGCGCGGTTCGGGGATGTCGGCCCCGGCCTCGCCGAAGAGCGACACCTGTTGGGAACCGGCGGCGTCGTGGATGGCGGCGGAATAGGCGCCGAGGGCATCCAGCGCGTCGAAGACCCGCGCACGGTTGGGGTCAAGCTGGTCAAAGGCGCCGGCGCGGGCGAGCATTTCCAGGGGGCGCTTGCCGATGCGTTTGAGATCCACGCGGCGGGCGAAGTCGTAGAGGGTGGCAAAGGGTTTTTCCGCGCGGGCGTCCGAGATCAGGCGCATCGCCTCCACGCCCACGTTTTTCAGCGCACCCAAGGCGTAGACCACCGCGCCGTCCTTGACCGAAAAGGTCGGCAGGGACGCGTTGATGCAGGGGGCGACGGTTTTGAGGCCGAGTTTATCAATCTCGCGTTTGTAGACGGCAAGCTTGTCGGTCAGGTGGATGTCGCAATTCATCACGGCGGCCATGAATTCGACCGGGTAGTTCGCTTTCAGGTAAGCGGTCTGGTAGCTGACCACGGCATAGGCGGCGGCGTGGGACTTGTTGAAACCGTAGTTGGCGAATTTCTCCAGAAGGTCAAAGACTTCGCCGGCCTTTTCCCTTGGTACGTTATGGGTCGCGGCGGCCCCGGCGATGAATTTGGGACGTTCCTTGGCCATTTCCTCGGCGATCTTCTTTCCCATGGCGCGGCGTAGAAGGTCGGCCCCGCCAAGCGAATAGCCCGCCATGACCTGGGCGATCTGCATCACCTGTTCCTGATAGACGATGATGCCTTGGGTTTCGGCCAGGATGTGGTCGATGGTGGGGTGGATGGATTCGAGATCGCGGAGGCCGTTCTTGACCTCGCAATAGGCGGGGATGTTTTCCATCGGGCCGGGGCGGTAGAGGGCGACGAGGGCGACGATATCCTCGATGCAGGTCGGCTTCATCCGGCGGAGCGCGTCCATCATGCCGGAGGATTCCACCTGGAAAACGGCGACGGTCTTGGCGGCGGCGTAGAGGTCGTAGGACGGTTTGTCGTCGAGCGGGATCAGGTTGATGTCGAAGCTGATGCCGCGTTGGGCAAGCAAATCCATGGCGTTCTGGATGACGGTCAAGGTCTTGAGGCCAAGGAAGTCGAACTTGACCAGACCCGCGGCCTCGACCCATTTCATGTTGAACTGGGTGGCGGGCATGTCGGAGCGGGGGTCTTGATAGAGGGGGACCAGTTCGTCCAAGGGGCGGTCGCCGATCACCACACCGGCGGCATGGGTGGAGGCGTTGCGCAGAAGGCCCTCGATCTGCTGGGCGTAGTCGAGGAGGCGCTTGACGACCTCTTCCTTGGCGGCCTCACGCAGGCGGGGCTCATCAGCAAGCGCCTTGGTGATGGAGACGGGCTTGACGCCTTCGACCGGGATCATTTTCGACAGGCGGTCGACCTGGCCGTAGGACATCTGCAACACGCGGCCAACGTCGCGGACGGCGGCTTTGGACAGAAGCGCGCCAAAAGTGATGATCTGGCCCACGCGGTCGCGGCCGTACTTCTGTTGGACGTACTGGATGACTTCTTCCCGCCGGTCCATGCAGAAGTCGATGTCGAAGTCGGGCATCGAGACGCGTTCGGGGTTCAGGAAACGCTCGAACAGCAGGGCATAGCGGAGGGGGTCGAGGTCGGTGATGCGCAGCGCATAGGCCACGAGGGAACCGGCACCTGAACCGCGACCAGGGCCGACAGGGATGCCCTTTTCCTTGGCCCAGTTGATGAAGTCGGCGACGATCAGGAAATAGCCCGGGAAGCCCATCTTGATGATGACGTCGAGTTCGAAATCGAGGCGGGCGCGGTATTCGTCGGGGCCGCCGGACAGGGGGATGACCTTCAGGCGCGCCTCCAGCCCTTCATGCGAAAGGCGGCGAAGCTCGTTGACCTCGTCATCAGCGAATTTGGGTAGAATGGGCGCGCGTTTGTAAGTGGCAAAGGCGCAGCGGCGGGCAATCTCTACCGTGTTTTCCAGCGCCTCGGGCAGGTCGGCGAACAGGGCCGCCATCTCCGCCTCGGTTTTGAAATAGTGCTGCGGGGTCAGGCGGCGGCGCGGCTGCTGCTGGTCGACATAGGCGCCCTCTGCGATGCAGATCAGCGCGTCATGGGCCTCAAACATCGTGGTTTCGGGGAAATAGACGTCATTGGTGGCAACCAGCGGCAAGTCCATCGCATAGGCCATCTCGACCAGCCCGCGTTCGGAGGCGGCCTCGGCCTCGGTCAGGTGACCCCCTTCGCCGGGATGGCGTTGAAGTTCAACGTAAAGACGGGAGGGGTAGATTTCGGCCAATCGGGTCAGCAGGGCTTGCGCCTTGGAGGACTGGCCGCCCGCGAGGAACCGGCCCAAGGGACCATCGGGACCGCCGGTAAGGCAGATCAGGCCCTCGGCGTGCTGGGCAAGTTCATCCATGGTAACTTGGGGAAGCTGGCCACCTTTGCCGATGTAGAGGGCGGTGTTCAGCTTCATGAGGTTCATATAGCCCGCTTCGGACTGCGCCAGCAGCACGATGGGCGCAGGCAGGCGGGCGCGTTCGCCGGGCTGGGCGGGATCGTGGGCCAGGCTGATCTGGCAACCAATGATCGGCTGCACCCCGGCGGCGCGGGCGGTTTCGGAAAACTCCAGTGCGGCAAACATGTTGTTGGTGTCGGTCACCGCGACGGCGGGCATGCGGGCGGACTGGCAAAGTTTGACCAGTTTCTTGACCGGCACCGCACCCTCAAGCAGCGAGTGCTCAGTGTGGACGCGAAGATGGATGAATCGGGGGGGGTTCGTCATGCAATCAACCTGAGCCAGCGCGGTGGCGGGTGCAAGGGCATGGCGACCAAAAGGCAGATCGCCCATTCCTTCGGCAAAAGACGAAACTGCTTCGAGTTTTTCGAAGAAGGTAGATCTTGCCATGTGGCATCCCCAGGCGCTTGATGCTTCAAAGGGAGAATGGGCAAAAGCCCAGGGGAGCATGCCCCGCTTTACGCCGCATCGGGCGGGCATGCGAATAGCCTCGAACGGGGAGAAGGCGGCGGGTTTTGGGATGTCCGAGGTTGCGTTTCTCTTGAACGGAACGCCGGTCCGCATTGCGGGGGAACCTGCGACGCGGACGCTGCTGGATTGGTTGCGCGAGGTTCGCGGACTTTGCGGCACCAAAGAAGGGTGCAACGAGGGCGACTGCGGGGCCTGCACGGTGATGGTGACAGACGCCAGCGGCGCGCGGGCGCTGAACGCCTGCATCCTGTTTCTGCCGCAGCTGGACGGCAAAGCTGTGCGCACGGTCGAGGGAATCGCCGGGCCGGATGGGGCTTTGCATCCGGTGCAGGCGGCGATGATCGACCATCACGGCAGCCAGTGCGGGTTTTGCACGCCGGGTTTCGTGGTCAGCATGGCCGTGGGCCACGCGCAGGGTCGACGGGATTTCGATGATGTGCTGGCGGGGAACCTGTGCCGCTGTACAGGCTATGCGCCGATCGTGCGGGCGGCCGAGGCGGCAGCTGATGCGCCGGTCCCGGATTGGATAAAGGCCGACGCGGCTTTCCGGTTGAGCGACGTATCCTTGGGGGATGCGGACAGCAAACAGCCTACTGATGTTTTTCACCCGCGCGACAGCGATGAGTTGGCGCAGTGGTATCTGGCCAACCCCAGCGCCACCTTGATCGCCGGGGCGACGGATGTGGGGCTGTGGGTGACCAAACAGTTGCGTGACCTGACCCCCGTGGCATTTCTGGGCGGCATGCGCGACCTGCAAGCGATTGAGCAACAGGGCGGCGCGGTCCATATCGGGGCCGGGGTCACGATCACGGCGCTGCATGAAGCAATGCGGGACATGCATCCGTCGTTCGCGGAGTTGCTGCGCCGCTATGCCTCGGTACAGGTACGCAATGCGGCAACGATTGGCGGCAACATCGCCAATGGCTCGCCCATCGGCGATGGACCACCGGCGTTGATCGCGCTTGGGGCGACGCTGCATCTGCGGCGCGGGGATGAAATGCACGCGATGCCCTTGGAAGCGTTCTTTCTCGAGTATCGCAAGCAGGATCGGCGGCCGGGAGAGTTCGTGGCGGGGGTGTCGATCCCGACCTCGGCACCGGATTTGCGCTGCTACAAGCTGTCGAAACGCTTCGATCAGGATATCTCGGCGGTCTGCGGCTGTTTCAACGTGACGCTTGCGGACGGCGTGGTGCGCAGCGCGCGGATCGCTTTTGGCGGTATGGCCGGCATCCCGAAACGCGCGGCACTGGCAGAGGCGGCGCTGTTGGGCCAGCCATGGAGCCTTGCGACGGTTGAGGCGGCGGCAGCGGCGATGGTGGGGGATTTCATTCCGTTGGGCGACATGCGGGCCAGCGCTGCCTACCGTTTGACCGCAGCGCAAAACCTGATGATCCGATATTTCCATGACCTTGCCGGGGTGCCAGTTTCGGTGTTGGAGGTCGCGCCATGAGCACCGGTCTTGCCCTGCCGCATGACGCGGCCCCGCTGCATGTGACGGGCCAGGCGCGGTATGTTGATGACATACCGTTACCGGGGAATGCGCTGCACTTGGCCTTCGGGCTGTCGGATTGCGCCCATGGCGAGATTGTCGGGATCGACCTTGCGGCGGTCCGGGCGGCGGCGGGGGTGGTCGCCGTTTACAGCGCCGCCGATCTGGACCCGATGCCTGATTGCTCTCCATCGGCGCATGACGAGCCGCTGTTGGCGGTAGGGCGGGTGCATTACATCGGCCAGCCGGTGTTTCTGGTCGTGGCCGACAGTCATCTCGCGGCCCGCAAGGCGGCGCGGCTGGGGCGTGTGACCTATGCCGAGCTGCCCGCGATCCTGACGGTCGATCAGGCGCTGGAGGCGGGCAGCCGGTTCGAGCAAGGGCCGGTGGTCTGGCAGAAAGGCGACGCTGCGGCGGCGATTGCCGGGTCGATGCGTCTGGTAGAGGGGTCTTTCGAGGTCGGCGGGCAAGAGCATTTCTATCTGGAGGGTCAGGTTGCAGCGGCGATCCCGCAGGAAGGCGGGGACATGGTGATCCATTCCTCGACCCAGCACCCGACGGAAATCCAGCACAAGGTGGCGCATGCGCTACACCTGCCGATGAACGCGGTGCGGGTGGAAGTGCGGCGGATGGGCGGCGGGTTTGGCGGCAAGGAAAGCCAAGGTAATGCGCTGGCAATTGCCTGCGCGGTGGCGGCGCGCGATTTGGGGCGGCCAGCCCGGATGCGCTATGACCGCGACGACGACATGATGATCACCGGCAAACGACACGACCTGCGGATTTCCTACCGCGCCGGGGTGGACGCAGAGGGCCGGGTCTTGGGGCTGGAGTTCACCCATCTGGTGCGCTGCGGCTGGAGCCAGGATCTGTCGTTGCCGGTGGCGGACAGGGCGATGCTGCATTCCGACAATTGCTATCACCTGCCGAATATCCGGATCGAGAGCCACCGGTTGAAGACCAATACCCAGAGTGCGACGGCGTTTCGCGGGTTCGGCGGTCCTCAGGGGATGGTCGGGATCGAGCGGGTGATGGACCACGTGGCCTTTGCTGTCGGGCGCGATCCGCTCGCGGTGCGCAAGGTGAACTTCTACCGCGCTGCGGCCGCCGCAGCGGGCGCTTCGCCGCCCGGACCCCCTGAGGACATCTCCGGACAGGTGAAAGACGAGAAGAGTGGCACCGAGGTCGATCTGACCTCACGCGGTGCGGCGCGGCCTGTGGGGTCGCATGCGCTGCCGGCGGACGGACCGGTGCAGACAACGCCCTATCACATGCCGGTGGAGGACTTCATCGGCCATGAGCTGGTGGCGGAGCTGGAGCGGACATCGGGCTACGCGGCGCGGAAGGCGGCGATTGCGGCTTGGAATGCGGGCAGCCCGATCCTGAAGCGCGGGATTGCCCTGACGCCTGTGAAGTTCGGGATTTCCTTCACGCTGACCTGGCTTAATCAGGCGGGGGCCTTGGTGCATATCTATCAGGATGGCTCGATCCATCTGAATCATGGCGGGACCGAGATGGGACAAGGGCTGTTCCAGAAGGTGGCGCAGGTGACGGCTGCGGTGTTCGGCGTGGATGCGCGCCTTGTGAAGATTACCGCGACGGATACGGGCAAGGTGCCGAATACGTCGGCCACGGCGGCGTCGTCGGGGGCGGACCTCAACGGCATGGCCGCGAAGGCAGCAGCGGAGACCATTCGCGGGCGGCTGGCGGAATTCATTGCCGAGAAACATCAGGTCAAGGCTGGCTCTGTGCGCTTCGTGGATGGCATGGTGCGGGTGGCGGGCGAGGCCTATGGTTTTGCCCAGGTCGTTGCCTGGGCCTATCAGGCGCGGGTGTCGCTGTCCTCGACCGGGTTCTATGCGACGCCCAAGATCGTCTGGGATCGGGTGCGCGGGACGGGTCGGCCATTCTTCTATTTCGCTTATGGGGCGGCGGTGACCGAGGTCGTGATCGACCGGCTGACAGGGGAAAACCGCATCCTGCGGGCGGATGTGCTGCACGATACGGGTACCAGCCTGAACCCGGCCTTGGATATTGGTCAGATCGAGGGGGCTTATGTTCAGGGCGCAGGCTGGCTGACCACTGAAGAGCTGGTCTGGGACGGCAAAGGGCGGCTGACGACGCATGCGCCCAGTACCTACAAGATCCCGGCCTGTTCGGACCGGCCGCCGGTGTTCAACGTGGCACTCTGGGGCAAGCCCAACCGCGAGGACTCGGTGGGAAAATCCAAGGCGGTCGGAGAGCCGCCCCTGATGCTTGGAATATCGGCGCTGATGGCGTTGTCAGACGCGGTAGCAGCTTGCGGCGATGGCGCGCGTTATGTGGCGCTGGATGCACCTGCGACGGCGGAACGGGTGCTGATGGCGGTGCGGAGGGTGGAGGATGTTTGATCTTGTCGCCCTCGGGCACGCGATTGCAGCGCATGGACCGGTCGCGCGGGTCGTGATTGCGGCGCATGATGGCAGCTCGCCGCGCGAGGTCGGGGCGGCGATGCTGGTCTGGCAGGATGGGCAGTCGGGCACCATCGGCGGCGGCGCGCTGGAATGGGAAGCCTTGGGCCGGGCGCGGGCGATGTTGGCGCTGGGTGGCAGCAGGCTGGACCGCGAGGCGCTGGGACCAAAACTGGGGCAGTGCTGCGGTGGGGCGGTGACGGTGTTGACCGAGGTCTATGCGGTGGTGCCGGTACCGAAGGACGGGGTCATCGCGCGCGCCGTTGATGGGCGCGAGATTCCGCTCGCGGTCAAGCACCTGCTGGCAAAGGCGCGCGGCAAGGGTGTGCTGCCTGCACCACACTTGTTGCAGGGTTGGTTTTTGGAACCGGTGACGCAGGTCGAACGGCAGCTATGGGTTTGGGGTGCCGGGCATGTGGGTCGTGCGGTCATCGCGGTGCTGGCCCCGTTGCCGGGGGTGACGATCACCTGGGTTGATGTCGCGGCAGATCGGTTTCCCGATGCCGTACCAATGGGCGTGAGGGTACTGCCCGTACCGCAGCCCGAGGCGGCGGTGGCCTTGGCCGCGCAGGATGCCGAGCATCTGATCCTGACCTATAGCCATGCGCTGGACCTGGCCTTGTGCCATCGGCTGTTGACCCATGGCTTTGCCCGCGCAGGGCTGATCGGATCCGCCACCAAATGGGCCCGCTTCCGCGCACGTCTGGCGGGGCTGGGGCATATGCCAGACGCGATTGCGCGGATCAGTTGCCCGATCGGCGACCCCGCGATGGGCAAGCATCCGCAGGCGATTGCCGTGGGTGTGGCGGCAGAGTTTCTTTGCGGGACGGCAAGGGCCATGGGCCGGGAGTTGCAGGCATGACGGGCAGTCTTTTGCTGAGCGTCGAGGGCGTAACCAAGGCCTATCCGGGCGTGGTTGCCAACAGCGACGTGTCGTTCCAGATCAGCGAGGGTGAAGTACACGCGTTGCTGGGGGAAAACGGCGCGGGCAAATCAACGTTGGTCAAGATGATCTACGGACTGGTGCGTCCGGATGCAGGCCGGATGACACTGCGCGGCGAGACCTATGCGCCCACGAAACCCGGTGAAGCGCGCGCTTCGGGCGTGGCGATGGTGTTCCAGCACTTTTCCCTCTTTGAGGCGCTGAACGTGGCGGAGAACGTGGCGTTGGGGATGGAGAAGCCGCCGCCGATGCGGGAGCTTGCGGGAAGGATCAAGGCTGTCAGCACGGAATACGGGCTTCCCTTGGACCCGTCGCGCATGGTGGGCGATCTGTCGGCGGGCGAACGCCAGCGGGTGGAGATCATTCGGTGCCTGCTGCAGGATCCCAAGTTATTGATCATGGACGAGCCGACTTCCGTGCTGACCCCGCAAGAGGTCGAAATCCTGTTCAAGACTCTACGGCAACTGGCCTCGGAGGGAACGGCGATCCTTTACATCAGCCACAAGCTGGAAGAAATCCGCAGTCTTTGCGACGAGGCGACGATCCTGCGACGGGGCAAAGTGGTGGCCACCTGCACTCCGCGAGAACGGACGGCGCGCGAGATGGCGGAGCTGATGGTGGGCGCTGTGCTGACCCCGCCGGCCCGCAACGCGAAGGCCAAGGGAGAAGTGGCGCTGGAAGTGACAGGGCTGTCGGTCGCCTCGCCCATTCCGTTCGGGACGTCGCTGAAGAATGTCGGATTTGCCGTGCGGAAGGGCGAGGTGCTCGGCATCGCCGGGGTGGCCGGGAACGGGCAGGACGAATTGCTGCTGTCCTTGTCAGGGGAACTACGGTCGGAACCAGCGGCCGTTAAGATCGCCGGGGTGGCTATGGGCGACAAGGGGCCGAACGACCGGCGGCGGGCGGGGCTGGTGGCGGCACCTGAGGAACGGCTGGGCCATGCGGCGGCACCGGATATGTCGTTGATCGAGAATGCGCTGTTGTCGGGGGCGGTGCGGCAGGGGTTGACCAAGCGGGGGTTCATCGACTGGGCGGCGACGGAGGGGTTCGCGGCGGGGATCGTCAAGGATTTCGACGTCCGCACGCCCGGCACGCATGTGGCGGCACGGGCGCTGTCAGGGGGAAATCTGCAGAAGTTCGTGGTCGGGCGGGAGTTGAGCCAGACGCCAAGCGTGATCATCATCAACCAGCCGACGTGGGGCGTGGATGCGGCGGCGGCGGCATCGATCCGGCAGGCGATATTGGACCGCGCCTCGGGCGGGGCGGCAGTGGTGGTGATCAGCCAGGATCTGGATGAGCTTTTGGAGATTGCCGACGATTTCGCGGCGCTGAATGGCGGACGGCTGACGCCCACACGTCCGGTAGAGGGCCTGACCGTCGACGAGATCGGTCTGATGATGGGCGGCGCGCATGGCATGGAGGTGGCACATCATGGGCATTGACGTGCTGGTGGTCGAGGAATGGCCCGAGCAGAGGCGCCCGGCGACCCCCCTCCCCCTTTGCGCTGGAGGCGAGACACAAGGACCTTTGCGTTTGGACCAAGAACAGGAGACATCCGATGCTGAGGCTTGAAAAACGGCCCTCGCCTTCGGCCTTCTGGCAAAAGGCCTCGCCGTTCCTTGCGGTGATCCTGACCATGGTGGCGGGCGGGATCATGTTTGCGCTTTTGGGCAAGAACCCGGTCGAGGCGATCCGCACAATTTTCTGGGACCCGCTGTTCGGCGAATTCGCCTTTTACTTCCGGGGCCAGTTGCTGGTGAAAGCGGGGCCGCTGATCCTGATCGCCCTTGGTCTGAGTCTGGGGTTCCGGGCGGGAATATGGAACATCGGGGCCGAGGGCCAATACATCATGGGCGCGATTTTTGGGGCAGCCGTTGGCTTGGCGGTGTTTCCGACCGAAAACCGGCTGATCTATCCGGTGATGGTGGTCGCGGGCGCATTCGGCGGTTGGGTCTGGGCGATGATCCCCGCGATCCTGAAGACCAAGTTCAACACCAACGAGATTCTGGTGTCCTTGCTGCTGGTCTATGTGGCGCAGACGATCCTGGCCAAGGCCGCGACGGGGTTCCTGCGCAATCCCGAAGGCGCGGGCTTTCCGGGCAGCCGCAATTTTTCCAGCTATCCCGCGGCGTCGAACCCCGAACTGATCGCGGGCACCGGCATGCATTGGGGCGTCGTTGCGGCATTCATTGCGGTCATCGCGGCCTATATCCTGCTGCAGCGGCATATCCTTGGGTTCCAGATCAAACTGGCAGGGCAAGCCCCCCGCGCGGCGCGGTTTGCGGGCGTGTCCCCCGACCGGCTGGTGATCCTGTGCCTGGGGCTGTCTGGGGCGCTGGCCGGGATGGCGGGCCTCTTTGAAGTGACCGGACCGGCGGGGCAGATCAGCATCGACTTCAACGTGGGCTATGGGTTCACAGCGATCATCGTGGCGTTCCTTGGCAGGTTGAACCCGGTGGGCATCCTGCTGGCGGGGCTGTTGATGGCGCTGACCTATATCGGGGGCGAGATGGCCTCGACCAACCTTGGGCTGCCCTCGGCGGCGATCCAGGCGTTCCAGGGGATGCTGCTGTTCTTTCTGCTGGCAACAGATGTGCTGACCAACTTCCGTATCCGGATGACCAAGAATGAGGTGGTGTGATGTTCGGTGGCATTGATCCCGCATTGCTTCTGGCCTCGGTCATCGTGGCCTCGGTTCCAATCGTTCTGGCCGCGATTGGCGAACTTGTGGTGGAAAAGGCAGGCGTCTTGAACCTCGGCGTCGAGGGGTTGATGATCATGGGCGCGATCTGCGGTTTCGTAGCCGCAGTGCAGACCGGAAGCCCTGTCCTAGGGTTTGTCGGCGGGGCGGCGGGAGCGGCGGCGCTGTCCTTGGTCTTTGCGGTGCTGACGCAGTATTTGCTGACGAACCAGGTGGCGACGGGGCTGGCCTTGACGCTGTTCGGGCTGGGACTGTCCAGCCTGATCGGGCAGGGCTATGTTGGGATCAAACCGCCCGTGACCGGGGCCGTGCCGTTCGGGCCGTTGGCCGACATCCCCTTTTTTGGCCGGGTCCTGTTCAGCCATGACTGGGTGGTCTACCTGTCCGTTGCCGTGGTCGGCGCCGTCTGGTGGGTGCTGAAAACCACGCGCGCTGGCTTGATCCTGCGCGCCGTCGGGGAAAGCCATGATGCCGCCCATGCGCTGGGCTACAAAGTCACCCGCATCCGCATCCTGGCGATCCTGTTCGGGGGGGCGATGGCGGGACTGGGCGGGGCCTATGTCAGCCTAGTGCGCGTGCCGCAATGGACCGACGGGATCACCGCCGGGGCGGGGTGGATTGCGCTGGCCATCGTGGTCTTTGCGTCATGGAAACCCTGGCGCATCCTGATCGGTGCCTATCTTTTCGGCGGCATCACCGTCTTGCAGTTGAACCTGCAGGCCGCCGGGTCGGCCATCCCGGTCGAATACTTGTCCATGGCCCCGTATCTGATAACCATCCTTGTGTTGGTCATCATGTCTTCTGGCCGCGCGTCGCTGAACGCTCCTGCCGCGCTGGGACAGAATTTTCACGCCTCACGCTGAGGATAACACTCCGGCGGCAGTAAAGCCGCCGCACAATGGGGAGACTACCTGCATGAAACGCAGAACACTGCTTGGCACCGCCGCACTGGGCCTGTCGCTGGCCTTTGGCGGCGCGGTCATGGCGCAGGACAAGACCAAAGCCTGCTTTGTCTATGTCGGGACTGTGACGGATGGAGGCTGGACGCAAGCGCACCACACTGCAGTAATGAAAGTGCAGGAACACTTCGGCGACAAAGTCGAACTTCAGTGGCAGGAAACGGTTCCAGAAGGTGCCGACTCGGAAAGAGTAATGACGCAGATGGCACTCGGCGGGTGCGACATCATCTTCACGACCTCCTTTGGCTATATGGACCCGACGAACGCCGTTGCTGAGAAGTTTCCGGACGTGAAATTCGAGCACGCAACCGGCTTCAAGCGAGATCACCCAAACGTCGCGATCTACAACGCCCGATTCTATGAAGGCAGGGCGATAATGGGCACCATCGCTGGCCGCATGACCAAGTCGAACAAGATCGGCTACATCGCGTCCTTCCCGATCCCTGAAGTGATCATGGGCATCAACAGCTATTACCTTCACGCCAAGAAAGTGAACCCTGCTGTCGAGTTGACCGTTGTTTGGGTTTACACTTGGCTTGATCCTTCCAAAGAGGCGGATGCCGCAAAGGCGATGATCGAACAAGGCGTGGACGTGATTACTGCGCACACCGACTCGACAGCGCCACTTGCCGAAATGGCTAAGACGGATGGAAAAGTCGTAGGGTTCGGGCAAGCATCTGACATGGGAGAATACAAGCCCAGCCCACGCGTATCGTCCATCATCGACGATTGGGCACCCTACTATATCAAGCGCATTCAGGCTGTTGCCGACGGCACTTGGGAGACCAGCGATACATGGGACGGTATCGTCGACGGGACCGTTGGCATTGGTGAATTCACTGGACTGCCAGATGACGTCAAGGCCGAAGCCGAGGCGATGCGCGATGCCATCGCGGCGGGGACCTACCATCCCTTTACCGGGCCGATCAACAAGCAGGACGGCTCGGTCTGGCTGGCGGATGGCGCGGTGGCACCGGATGGTGATCTGCTGGGCATGGGGTTCTATGTCGAGGGCATCACGGGCGACATTCCGAAGTGATGTGAACCAGGTGCCGGGGGTTTCCCCCGGACCCCCAGGATATTTGGGCCAATCGGAAAGGGGCAGGGCGGATCGTCTTGCCCCTTTTTGCATTTGCTGCCACGGCTAGCGCCATGGATG